>DATFCH010000453.1:0-11632 GCA_035253345.1 Nitrososphaeraceae archaeon | reverse complement strand
GAATAATTTCTGTAACTTCTAAATCATATATATCAAAAATAAGGTTATTTGTTTTTAAAATAACCTTAGGAGATCCCCATGATATTACGGCTCCTTTTGTTTTTGCTCCACATTCATCCATCTTAGCCTTTCCAGAATCAGTCCCCCATTTTCCATCATCAATTTTATCATGTACCTTGACATAGGGTCCTTTACCTTCATTTTTTATATCAACAAAACTTTCAAGTTTTACCTTAGAATTATTATTAAAATTATAAATTATTGCTTTAAAACCAATTTTCTTATTATAAAGGCTACCTAAATTGGTCTCTTGATTTGGTTTATCGACTAAATAATTTACATGATATTGTTCTTTTTTCATTTGTAATTTGCCATCTTCGGAAATATTATTATGATAACTTGAGCCGCCGCAATAAGCATTTGGATATCGCATAATTTCTTTTTCTCCTTTGCTATCGTGAATAATAGAACGAGAAACTACTGATATAGCTTGATCTCTTTTTTCTGCTTCCATCATTTTTAATATTATCGTAAATTCAATATTCTTGAAATCGTTTGGATATAACCAATATCCTTGTTTATCTAAATTACTGTAATTCCATGTTTTAATTTGTTCCATCATTTCTGCTTGGGATAAAATGCCTGTTTGTTTGGTAGAAATATCAATTCTTGTTGTTCCTTTGTCAACCTTCCAACTTCCGTCTGGATATCTTTCAGAAAATATTTCTTTATTTTGTGTTTCATCTATTTGTTTCAGATCATTTGGATTGTTATTATTGAACCTATAATTTTCCCCATTTGGCTTAGTTTGATAAATTGGATAAATTCTATCTTTTTTTTCTTCGATTAACGGAAAAAACGGTAGAAATTCTATTTTTGTAATTTCTGAAACTATGATACTTGTTGTTATGGAAATTCCAAATATTAGGATTAATAATAGTGTATTTTTATTATTCTTTAATATTAAAAATAATGTTATGGCAATTACAGATATAATAATTATATAGTAATTTTTAAATAAGCCAATAATAACTGCTAAGGTTATTAAAATTACTATTTTTAAAATTAACCATTTCAATTAGGTGGAATAGATTCTTTTTAACACAATATTAGTGTTCGATTTAGCTGATTTACCTTATTTGTTTTATTATATTTAGTTTATTTTTTCATTTCAACCAATTACTACATCTCTATTTAGTAAAAAATAATCTACTTTAGAAAACCTATTTAAAATTGAGCAAATGTCGGGATCGTGTAAATGTCTTAAATTCTACTTTTAAGATTAATATGTTCCTTTATTCTTAATGAAATACTGATGATGCTAAAAAATCATTGCTATTGCTGAAATGATTTTAACTTATTATTATAATTTAAGAAATTATAGCAGTAATTGTATAATAAAATGATTTGGCGTAAATTTGGTTGGAGTGATGATAAAGTTCCGGTTATTGGGCAAGGAACTTGGATGATTGACGGCGATTCTGTTAAAGAATCAAGAGCGATAGAAACCCTAAGGCTAGGTTTGGAACAAGAAATGAGTCATATAGATACGGCAGAGATGTATGGAAATGGACATGTAGAAGAGTTAGTAGCAGAAGCGATAGAAGGAAGACGTGATAAAATATTTCTTGTAAGCAAAGTATTACCATATAATGCTTCATATGAAGGAACATTGAAGGCTTGTAAAAAGAGTTTGAAACGCTTAAAGACAGAGTGGCTCGACTTATATTTGCTTCATTGGCCGAGTAGTTATCCTATTAGGGAAACAATGCGGGCTATGGAAAAACTGGTATCCGATGGACTAGTAAAATACATTGGTGTTAGCAATTTTGATGTGAAAAATTTAGTGGAGGCGGAACAAGTATTACAAAATGAACGGATTGCATGTATTCAGGTACTTTACAATTTGCGAGACCGTGGAATTGAGCGACAATTACTTCCATATTGTATCAACAAAGGAATAGCTGTAGTGGGTTATTCTCCATTTGGACATGGTAACTTTCCCTCATCTGAAAGTGTAGAAGGAAATCTATTAACGAAAATTGGTCAAAAATATAATCGAACTCCTAAACAAGTTGCATTGAATTTTCTTACGCGTTTTCCATCTACCTTTACTATACCAAAGACTACGATCCCCGAAAGTATGAAAGAGAATAGTGGTGGAGTTGGATGGTGCTTGAAAGAATATGACCTTCATGCAATTGATCGTGCTTTTCCATTGCCACCTCTCGGTACACGACTAGGAGTAATTTAATATATCTTTTCAAAAATACAATAACTATTTTTTTATGCTAATAGTGAATGTATTTTTTACTATTGTAATATATGAATAATTTAATATTTTTTATTATTTTATCTAAAGCCATATAATATAGTAAATAATCAAATTTGAAATTGAAAATATTTTATGTTGATTTAGAAGAAGATCTAAACTTAATAACGATGTCAGAAATGACTATAGATGAAATTCAAAATTTTGTTTTACAAGGAACTTTTACAGGTAAACATGGAACAGTCAACAAAAATGGAAGATCACATATTGTTCCTATTTGATATACTTTAAACAAAGAAAATAATATAATCTTTAATACAGGTAAAATTCTGGAAAAGTAAAAAATATTTGATGTGAAAATCGTGTCAGTTTATGTGTAGATATCAAAATCCTTATAAATTTGTTAAAATTGATAATACAGCAGAAATATCTAATATCAAACCAAATTCTTCAAATGAGTTAAGATAATAGCAACAAGATATATCGATAAAGATTAAACAGAAGAGTATGACAAGAGAATGGTTCTGACGAAGTGTTATTAATAAAAATAAAATCAATAAAATCAACTAAAGTTATTGGTCAGAGAAATTTCGCAAAATAGTATATAATAAATTATTCATTATAAATAAACTATTGATTTATTCTTATTAAATCTAAATTCAAAATTATTTTATTTTATTCTCTTGGATTCTAATGTAAAAAATAATTTTGATGCTGTTGAAATTTAATTTGAAAATAATTATTTTTAAATTAGTTAAAAAATTTATTTTTTGTATCCTAGTAACATAGATATAGGAAAATAAAAATAAACTTTTTTATTATATTCATTTTCCTTAAGAAAACTTTTCATTCCTAAATTGTCTTTTTGTAAATCCTCTTTAAACAAATGCAGAATTTTCTCTTTGTTACCATTAGGAGGAAACGATGCTTCAAGTAATTTGTCCAAATCCATTTCAAGGTTCTGACACCTAGTTTCCAAGTTAACTAAACCTATTTCTTCCATCATCTTGCTTAATTCTATAAAAGTATGTGCTTTTACATGAGATGGGTCGCGTAACTTTTCTACATTGTTGTATTCATTTGCTTTACTAGATTCAGGTGTTACATCAATTATTATGATTCTTCCATCTGGTTTGGCAACACGCATCATTTTTTCTAACGTTTTTTTTGGTTCAAGTAAATGATGAAAACTATAACGTGTTATGACTAAAGAAAATGAAGCATCATCAAATGGCGTCTTGAGAATATCTCCTATTTTCCAAGTTAAATTATTTAATTTTTTTTCATTTTGCAATTGTTTTGCCTGCTCAATCATTGCTGGAGTTATATCAATTCCAGTTACGTGAGAAACTAATTTTGCTAGTTCACATGCTACTATTCCTGGTCCACAAGCAACATCTAGTACTGTATCACTTTTCTCTGGTTTTGCTAGATCCACTATTAACTCTAAACCGTAACGATTAGAATGTTCTGAAAGTTCGGCAAATGGACTAGCCTGCTTTGTAAATTGGGATATGACAGATTCATTATGTGAAGAGTCAGTATTTGGATTTTGAAAAGTCATTATTAATTACTAATTAGGATTATAACTTTATTTAAATTTCATTCTATGATTTGAAATTTGAGTTTCTTATTAAAAAATTTAAGTTATTGATACCACAACGAATTATTTATTATTTCTTAATCTTCTATTATTTGTAATTGGAATAATTTTTATCATGAGTAGATACGAGGATTAAGAGTGATTTTGTAGTACAAGTTTATCGTTTTGATTTATTCATACTATTTGTGTACGATGATTTTAGAATTTGATTACGATATTTGTAATAATGGAAAGAATTTCAAACATAGGATATGTACTTGGGTTGAGAACATGTAAAATTAGAAATAGATACAACAAATGAACTATCGGACAATATTTAGAGAGGATAACCGAAGACCATTATAAGATATATCTTAAGATAAACTACCTTAAGGTAGAGATTTACAAAATTGGAAGATTTATGGGATTAAGTACATTTACATTTAAAAAAGTAGACGATATTATAACAATTACAGAAAAATAATCAGGAATTATACAGATCGAATTACTTGTACTTTACATTTGAAAAATTGAATTGTTATATATTTTTTTAACAGGATCAAAGTATTGAGTTTTGAATCTCTCTCTCTCCAAAAATATTGGCATTAATATTTGGTATTGCAGCAGTTGCAATAATCTTTGCTTTAATGGGATCGTCTGCTAAAAATCTTTTAGTGGAAGTATAACCGATGAAGCAATAGTAAAAATTAAGCAAGGACCTAACTGTATAGTAGAAGGTACAGATGAAATCCTAAGAACAATAACAGATTATCCTTATAATGTAAATGATATTATTCTTATAACTTATAAATCACAGCAACTAGGAATCGAAAAATACGAAATTAAACCATAATAATAAAGTAGTTTCTTTTTTGAAATTAAATGATTATATTTCTAGGACTATCATTAAAGCTTCTTCTTACTTGTCTTTTTTCCTCATGTACTTAATATACCACTAAAAAATATATATTTCCATCAAACTGGTCCAGGTATCTTGATCTTATCTTTCTATTCAATTACAATTCAATTACAATTCAATTACTTCTGAATTAAACTAAAACATTTCATACTTCAATATCGTTATTATTAGATATATTAATCTCTAGAGTAACTTTGTCTCCTATTTTAATTCCTAGTTCTTCTAATTCCCTGATGCTCATTTTAAAGGTGGTCAATTCTGATGACAAATTGTTTCTACCACCACTAAAAGCATTTTCTATTGCCTCTGATATTTTCTTTGGTAAATCTTTTAAATCGTCTAACGAAGTAATAGGTATTGCTGCAACTCCAAATGGATTCTCTGGAAAACCTTGTTGTCTCCTAGTAGGAAAATATTGACCATTAGTATTGATTGATACATAAACATACGGACTATTATCTTTAGCATTTTCTATTTTTGAAACAATAAATTCTTTTTTATAATTCATACAATTAACTTATTCACATACGCAAATATACATCTATTCATTTGATAGGTCAGAGTATCCTAACCTATAATACAAATACATATAATATGATTATTATTATTATTGTTATTATCTGCCAAATCTGTACCCATGACAAAAGATTGAGCATATAATATAGAATAAATAAAGTGAGGTATTGACTAATGAAAATCGATGAGAATACATCTGCTATTAATTCGGTACCACAAAAATAATCATTTTCAATTACCATGATTTTATATATATATTTATTCAAACTGAACTATAACAATCATCTTTACAAATGATTTTGATATTCAACACTATAATCATAATATTACAAATACCTTAATTTATATTGCATAATTCACAGTAAATAAGTTCTAATAATTGATAAAAGAAAGAAAGAAGGGTTATAATGCTGATTCCTATACAAGTTTTGTCCCTTCTTACTTTCATATGCAAGAGAAACCATTTCTCTGGTCTTATTTTGTTTTTGCAAACTTTATGAATCCTTGTTATTAAACTGACTAGCTTAATAATTAATAATATTATTTAGACACACTGATTATTAAATATATATTAGTCCTCTGCTGTTAACATGCTGTTTTGGAAAATGAACCGATTGAGTAATGAGTAACATTTGGTTCAACAGCAATAACAGCAGAGAAATGTGCTATTTCAATGGATGATGATAATATATTATGGTATGCTGAAATAAAAGTTTTAATTAATTAAAATAACTTTTAATATCTTGTAAAAGGTGTATATTCACTGTTATTATTATTCCAAAATTCTAACAAATAATTTATGGCATTTTCATATGTTTCAACATTATTTCTTCTTGAAAACCCTTTTAGTTTTAGGAACAAATTTTCACTGATAAGTATGGTTCTGCTATTTTTTGGTTCATTGTTTAAAGTAGTATATCTACCAAATGTATTTGAATTAGACATTTATTTCACTATTTATATGCTGAAGTATTTTTAATATCAGGATCCATACTTTTTGCTTTCTCTACATCCGGAGAAGTTGGTTCTGTCTTTTGTTGCTCATCTAATAATCCTCTAGAAAATCTAGCCCTTTCTTCTCTTACAGCTAACGGCAAATAAGAACCTGTAAATAATTCAGAGAACGCCCTCGTTGTGAACAATTCTATACTTCTTTCTAGTGATTGCCAGAATACTTCAATCGCTGTGCCTGTGGCTTCATCTTTGACTATTAGTGTTACTCTTTTGTTAAAGTTTCTTCTGTTGGGTTTGAAATATTCATTTTTGCCATCCCATGTCTTAGCATAGAGAGAATCGAAATTCTCTTGATTGAAATCTAACAAATATTTGATTTCTATACCACCTGATGGACCTGTAGTATATACATCAAATCTTTTAGTTTTACTATTGTACCTTTTTTCATAACCAAATTTCACAGATTCCCATACTTCAGGCTTATCACATGCCATTGTTCTACGGATAGAAGCTCCATCATATCCTATGAGCTGTCCAAGACTGTAAAGTTTCTCAGAATTTTGCAAAGTTTTGATTCTGACAATGGTATGAATTACATATCTACATGCTGGACCATTATCTGGCATAGTAATAGGATATCCATTTTCATCTAATGGCATATTGAAACAATTGTTAGAAGTGTTCACGCAATCAATTACAAATTGTTGATACTTTATTTCAAGAGGTGATTCGGAACGTGGCCAAGGTTTACCTTTAGGTGTTTTTACTTTTTGAAACTGTTCTTTCTGTAAATCAAACCCAGGGAAGAAAGTTGTATATTTGTTAATTTCTCTATACTGCTGTGTTTGTTCTTGATTATTATTACTAGTACTTACTTTAGTCAATTTAATGAATATAGTATGATATATTATTTATTAAAGTTTTAGTCTAAATTAGGTTAAAGTTAGGTTAAATCAATAGATTAAACCAATCATTTTACGAATATTTGTTAAATGCTCTTTCTTATTACAAGTATTATTAGAAGAAGCTCCTTTCAATATTTTATCAGTACCATACTCACAACAAACTCCATTAGCACACATAACTGAAGCTCCTTTAAGAAATCCACCACTTGGTTTTAAAGGTTCATTAGTTTGTATAAATTTATGTAGCTCAAGTATATTGATACTATCGTTTATTTCTTGTAAAATATCTTGTGGTTGTTGAAATTGGTTTTTATTCTTTGATATGTAAATCTGACAAATCTTAAATACATCTCTGAGAATGTCTACCTCCTTTTGATTAAAATACATTGTATGTTTATTATTATTAGAAGATGAAGCACTTTTTAGTTGATTGCTAACATTATCACCACGAGTAAAATAACAGCATTTCAATTATATTATAATATTCTATGTTATTGGAAAGTAATAAATATTATTCCTCTCGATAATAAACGACTTTTTGGGTAGGCGAGTCAGACATGTAAGCAGGTCTTTTTATTTTACCTGAATCAGATTCTTTTGGACTTAGCTCGTTACCTTCAGCCGCAAGTATACCATATACTTCGTTTTCTTCCTCATGGCTTGATATTAGATCATCTTCTTGTGGTAGTATCTCAAATCCGAGCTGGTAGGTATTCCTGCATCTAGGACACCTGAATCTATTTTCTTCTACATTAAAACAATCTAATTCAATTTTACAAAGTACACATAATATTTTTTGTTTTCTTTTATTGCTATTAGAAATATCTAATAAAATGGGATTATCATCAAATTTCATAATTATTAATAATCTCCACTAGATTTAAAGTTGAAGAAATTCGTAAGGAGCATAAAAGATTCTAAAATATCATCGAATGGTGTTAAAGTTTTATCAAGCATACCTCTGGAATCAAATACTGCAGATTTTAATGAAGTTATTAATTTCTGGAATCTAGGATTTATTGCAACTAACTGTCTACTATCATCTAAAAGTCTACGTGTTTTCAAAGTCATATCTAGTTTTGATTCTGTATTGAAAACTATTGGAAGAACAATCATATATCTTGCAGGATCTAAATTATTTTTCTTACAATACGATAGTTTTTCTTTTACCCATTGATAATCATATTTTTCATTTATTTTTTTCTTGATTGTAGATACTAATTCTGGAGCACTTGCGTCTATTCCAATATTTTTTATTCCTTTATATTTATGAATAAGTTGAAAAATATAGTCTAGGGATTGATCTACTGTAGGTCTTTCTAATTGATCGCTATGCAAAATTTGTATCTGTTTTCTTGTACCTTCACTATTCATAACAAATTGACAGACAGTTACGGAGAAGGCTGAACTTCCATATCCTGGATCACAAAGTAAATACTTTTCACTTTGTTCTAAATAATAGTTATCAGGATCATAAAGTCTACCAGCTTCAATAGCTCTATCAATAGAAACCTGAGAAAAAAGATTGGATATTCCTTCAATGAATTCAGCAGCATAATATTGGGGGTAAAGTGGTCCTAATCTTTGTCGTTCTGCTATAAGAAAATCTGCACTGATAAGACCTGCTTCTACTGCCTGATCTGCTCTAACAATGTGTAATGAAAATTCACTTTCGCCTTTATTGATCTGTTCGTATATTTCATAGACATGACCCCTTGCTCCTCTAGGTGGAGTTTCGATAATAAATGACCCATCAGTATTAGCTAAACGACTGAATGCTGCAGCAAATAATGAGCTATCATCTACTATTTGCGTAGCTGCTATATCTGACATATGTATTTTAGATACGTTCTTCCAGCTCCATATACCTGATTCAGAACTACCAAGAGCTATTATCCTTGAAGGTTGAAAAGGATTATCAGGATTATGAATATAACAAACTGAGACTTTCGATTTTTCTTCCTTTAGTAATAATTCTGAAGGGTTAGTTATCAAAAATTGTCTATATTTATCCGAATTTAATATTAGGTTTTTTAAAGTACGAAGGTGTTCATTTGCATGATTTTGAGACTGAGCTATGATCAATATGTCATGTCCTCTAAATCTCGTTATAGCATCATGAAAATCTTCCAACAAGGTTGAAGTTGTAATCCCTACTTTTTGGGATTTCAAAACCAGTCTATACTTCGAATGATATTTATCATTCCAAATATTATATTGATAATCTGTTAAGTTTTGTACTGGTTCTCCATTCTTGGGATGCAAAAGATATCCAAAGTCTTTATAGAATTCTTGTGGGTCTAATGGAATAGAAATATTATTTTTAGAATTATTTTCTGTAATTGTTGTTTCTTCATCAATTAATAACCGTTGTAATCTTTCATAAGATTTGAGTATACTATTCTGCATTAATTAATTGCTCCATTTTCTTTTTAACTTGCGATACTATTGGAGTTGAAGTTCCTAATTCTGCTAAAGTCTTTATGTTCTCTCTGATATCTCGTTTTATTGCTAATATTTTGAGCTCATTTTGTTGTTTATAAGGTTTCTCTAATTCCTTTACTAATCTTTTAAAGTTATCTTGTTGGATCATATTTATTGAATCTAGTAACTGTTTATGATGCAATAAAAAACCTGCTTTAGTAAAATAGGTAAGCCACTGATCTGCTTGTTTACCTGCTTCTATATTTCGTTTCCTGGTATAATATACAGATAATGAAATTGATTTACCAAATCTTTTATTAATATATTCGATACTTTCTTTTTCTGAAAATCCATATAAAAGACAATCTTCTATCAATATGTTCAATGCTTTGTTATCTTTATCTGAAAATGTAGGTGGCAATTTTCTGTTTATATCCCTCTCAATAAAGTAGTTTTACTGTTTTTCAATTCTATCTATATGTTCCTTTATCACTTTATAAAATAAAAAATTTGCTAAACTATAACTTTATTAGAATAATAATTTGATTACTAATGTGAAAAATCTTGTATTGATAGTGTTATCAATATCTATTCTATCCCTATTCGTTTATAGTAGTAATTTCATGTTGCTACAAGAAGCAGAAGCAGGTTGGTTATCAGATTTAAAGAAGAATGTTAAGAAAATGGAGAAAACCAATGATGATATAGAAGACATGCAAGAATGTGCAGAGAAGAATTTAGAGAAAACACAATTTTACAGTAAACAAAATAAAATTTACATTGCTAATCCTGATTGTGACCCTGATAACCAATACAAATATGACAAATTAAATATGAATAATGAAATAAATGAATATGAAGATAAGGCAAATTTCATTATAGGCACAGACTTTGACGAAGACGAAGAAGAAAAAGATGATGATGATAAAGACAAAAAGAAGAAGAAAAACAAAGACGATGATTGATTAAACCTGCAATCCAAAACCATCTAATGTAACTTTTCTTATTAATTAACTCATGTAATTATCCCCAATCTCTTGTCTTCTATTTATCTATCTATTTTTGGCTTGATATTAAATTATAATATTTTATCTTATTGAAAAGTCAACACCTTGATAGATATAGTTTTTAACTGTACATGTTCTTTGTTCTCCTGCTGCTAACGTCATAGTACTACAATCATTTCCTAGTTCATCTTCGTATAAAAAGCAGATAACATAACGCACATTAGTATTGGTTTGTAAAATTCCTCCATCAGCAAAACCCTCGTCTTGACATAACATCTCTGTACCTGCAAAATCTTCTAACTGATTAAACGGAGTATCATATTTTATCTCCTCTACTGTATAGGTTCCAGGTTGTAAATTATCAAAAGTTATTCCATTCTCAGGTGCTACATCCTCGTATATCAGATTGTTTTGGGGGCCCAAAACTCGAATATCAAATAAGTTTTCTGGCAATCTTTCGCAAAATACTGGGTTACTGAAGGAAGAAGGAGAGTCACAATTAATCCATGGAAATTCATCAGAACCATCAGGACCTCGAAAACAATTCATACGTGGTGGAGTAAAAGGAGAAGTAATAATATTGTTACAACCAAAGATCTCTTTGTTTATTGTCAATGAAGCAGTTGTTGGAGTTGGTGGTTCTGGGGGAGTTGGTGGAGTTGGTGGTTCTGGTAGAATTATTTCTTCTCCTGCTTCAATATTCTTATTATCGTTATAACTTGAACAGATAACTCTAAAGTCTTTGATTTCTGAAGTTTCGCCATTATTGCCTGATACAACCGAGCTTGGATCAGTATTACCATCTACTGTCCCAGCTGCTTCTGTTGTTAGACCACTATTATCAGCAAGAAATGGTGGAAGTACGTCAAGTTCTAATCCGTTTACATTGACATTATAATTGCTACAATCCAATGAGCTTACTTGTTGTTTTCTATCTTCTTTATTATCAAAATCTGCTATCGCATTTGCATTTGAAATATTCATATTACTAGTACCTAAAGGCAATAAAATCACCAATAAGATAAAGAAAATAATTATTGACTTGTGCACATA
>DATFCH010000452.1:0-7258 GCA_035253345.1 Nitrososphaeraceae archaeon | reverse complement strand
GCTATTTATTTTTTTTATTTTTATTTTTATTATTAATTATTTTATAATCAAAGATTTCCACTTTCATTTTAGTATAGTGTATTTAATATTTAATTAAAGTATAAAAATGACAAGCAAAATAGATAATATTAGTGATGTGACTAAAGCTAATCCTATAAATTCACATGCTGCATTATTGTTAGAATATCTTAATGATGAAAGAGAAGTAAAAAAATTATTGGTTATTTCTGATCTACACATCGGATCGGAAACTGATTTACTAAAAAAAGGTATCAGTATAAATTCATTGCAAATATCGCTTGATGTATTGAAGGAAATTATGGATTTGCAAAGTGTACATTCCTTTAATGGTATAATAATTTTAGGTGATTTAAAAAACTCTATTACGCATATCAGTAAACTTGAATGGAATTTAGTTCCCTCTTTTTTAAATCAATTATCTCGAAACATGGATGAAATTTTCCTAGTCCCAGGAAATCACGATGCCAATATAAATTTGCTTATTCCTGAGTCAGTTATTCTTTGTAATACTAGTGGATTAGTAATTGAAGATACTTTGTTAATTCATGGTCATACAATCCCAGCAAAAAATAAATTCAATATAAAAAAAATTATAATGGGTCATATTCATCCTGTATTTTTTGATCCTCTTAGTGTTCTTCACGGGAAAAGAATATGGATATATTTAAAAGTAAAAAAAGAATATGTTTTTGGACAAAATACAGATGATATATTAGAAATTATAATCGTACCAACTTTCAATAAATATTTTTATTCCTTGTCTTTACCATCAAAGGAATTAAAGTCGCCTCGATCCATCTCACCGTTAATTAAACAATTAATAGAAAATGAGGCAATTCTTTCGGGGCTAATGTTTACATTAGAAGGATCTATTATAGGTGATATACAAGAAATAAAAAAATTATTTTATAAATAATACGGTTGAATTATTTATTATTTATTTATCTATCTTGATGTAGTTTTTAAGGGGTTCTATAGTCGGTGAGTTGGTCTTTAACCATTGAAGAGTTTTTATAAATGAGGAAGTAGCTTCAAATGTAGTCATAACAGGAATTCCCATTTCTACAGCTTTTCTTCTAATATAGTATTCATCATTCAACATATCCATATATTTTTCAATTGTAGAAGTCGATGGAATATTAATAATAAAATCAATTTTATGTTGATATAAAAGATCAATAATATTCGGTTTTCTATCTGGTTCATTAATTTTATAAACTCTTTGTATGTCTTTAAATCCATTCATCTCCAAAAAATCTGCGGTATGTTCAGTAGCCATAATTTTAAAATCTAGTTGGGTAAGTGTTGGTATTAAAGAAAGTAATTTTTCTTTATTCTTTTGCCCTCCTACTGTAATTAATGAATAACCTTTTAAAGGTAATGAAAATCCAGCTGCATTGTATGCCTTACTTAAAGAATCATAAAAACTTGTTCCAAAACAAGCTACTTCGCCTGTTGAATGCATTTCTACACCTAAAACTATATCTGCTCCTTCTAATTGCATAAATGAAAATTGAGGAACTTTAATAGCAAATCCACTTGTTTTTAACCACAGATCTTCCTTGATATTTGGCAAAGGTTTATCTAGTATTGCCTTTGCTGCTAATTCTATCAGATTTATTCCAATATATTTGGATACAAAAGGCATTGATCTAGATGCTCTTATATTTGCCTCTATAACTAAGACTTCTTCCTCTTTAACCAAAAATTGAATATTAAACGGTCCTACCACATTTAACGCATTTACAATTTTATTAGAATAATCCGTTATTGTATCCATTATATTTCTACTTAATCTCCAAGGCGGTATACACATCATAGCATCTCCGGAATGAATACCTGCATTATCTATGTGTTCTATAATAGATCCAATAATTACCTTATTTTTAGATCTTACGCCGTCTACTTCAACTTCAGAGGAATCTTGATAAAACTTACTTATAACTACTGGATGGTCTGGGCTTAAATCGGTAGCATTATCTATAAATTTTTCTAACTGATTTGGATCCCAGACAACTTTCATAGCTGCCCCGCTTAACACATAAGAAGGTCTTACCAACACAGGATAAGCAACCTTTTTTGCAAATGTCATTGCATCATCTATATTTGTAAATCTTTTCCATGGCGGCTGTTTTATTTTTAAAGAATCTAGCAACTTTCCAAATTTTTCTCTATCCTCTGCTCTGTCAACGTCGATACTTGAAGTTCCCATTATTTGGGCGCCATATTTTGCTAAATTTAATGTTAAATTATTTGCAGTCTGCCCACCGACACTAGTAATAATCCCTTCAGGATCTTCCTTTTCATATATGTCCATAACGCGCTCAAAAGTTAGTTCTTCAAAATATAATCTATCGGATACATCAAAATCAGTAGAAACAGTTTCAGGATTACAATTAATAACGGAAACTTCACTTATGCCATTATTTTTTAATCCATAAACCATATTAACAGTCCCCCAATCAAATTCTACGCTACTACCAATTCTATATGGACCAGCTCCCAAGACTATTGCATTTTTAGTGATGTCTTTTTTCTTCTTCTTTTTAATTATTATATCATCGTAATCTCCTCCATATGTCACATAAAGATAATTAGTTTGAGCTGGCCATTCAGCAGCAAGCGTATCAATTTGTTTTACAACCGGATGGATCCCGAAAGTTTTACGAAGGTGTCGTAATTGTATTTCATCTAAATTTAAATAATATGCTATTTGTTTATCAGAAAATCCTAATTGTTTAGCTTTTTTGATATTATGTGCATCAATTTTCGCAGATGAATCTTTAAGTTTATTCTCAATGGTTACAATATTTTTTATCTTGTTTAAAAACCAAGGATCTATACTCGATAATTTGTATATTCTGTCAATACTCAGACCGTGATATAATGCTTTTACCACGTCAAACAAAATATTGTCATTTGGATGTAAAAGCGAATATTCTATATTCTCTATTAATTCTTGTTTTTTTCCTTCATATTTTTTTTTATCAATTGTTTCTTCTACAGTTGATTTTTCTAACCAATAATTAAATACAATTCCATCTTTTCCAGTATCACACATTCTAACCGCTTTTTGAATGGCTTCTTCAAATGTTCTTCCAATAGCCATTACCTCACCAACCGATTTCATAGTTGTTCCAAGTCTCGTATTGACTTTATCAAATTTATTAAAATCCCATCTTGGCATTTTTACTACAATATAGTCTAATGAAGGTTCAAATAATGCAGTAGTTTGTTTAGTAACTTTATTTATTAACTCATCCAGAGTATAACCTAAACCTAATTTTGCAGCCATATATGCAAGTGGATAGCCTGTGGCTTTACTGGCTAATGCAGAGGATCTGGATAACCTCGCATTGATTTCTATCGCACAGTAATCCTCAGAAAGTGGATCCATACCAAATTGGATATTACACTCGCCTACAATCCCCACTTCTTTAGTAGCTCTTAAGGCTGCAGAACGCAACATATGATATTCAAAATTATTAAGTGTCTGTGATGGAGCTACAACAATATTGTCTCCAGTATGAACCTTCATTGCTAGAACATTTTCCATGTTGCAGACTATGATGTTATTTCCTTTATGGTCTCTCATTACTTCATACTCTATTTGTTTCCAATGACCAACATATTTTTCAATTAAAACTTGTTTACTCATACTTAAAGAAATCCCTCTATGTACGATCTCTTGAAGTTCATATTCATTATGAGCAACACCACCACCTTTTCCTCCTAATGTATAAGCAACTCTAACTATAACAGGATATCCAATTTTGGAAGCAATTTTTATTGCTTCTTCTACAGAATATGCTGCCGAGCTTGGTAATACAGGAACATCGCTTTTTTGCATAGCTTCCTTAAAGAGCTGTCTGTCCTCTGTTCTTTCTATACCTTTTATTGGAGTACCAAGAACACTAATACCGTATTTGTCTAAAATACCACTTTTAAATAATGATGTACCACAATTTAATGCTGTTTGTCCTCCAAATGATAACATTATGGAATCAGGTCTTTCGCTTTCTAGTACTCTAGACACATATTCTTGAGTAATAGGTAACAGGTATACTTTATCAGAAAATCTAGTATCCGTTTGAATTGTAGCAATATTAGGATTTATTAAAACAGTTTCTATATTGTCTTCTTTGAGAGCCTTAAGACATTGAGAACCGGAGTAGTCAAAATAGCGGCCAGAATTTTTTTAAATATTCTAGCTTTCGCCTGCTTCTCCGATTTTGATTGCTCCGCTTCCTAATACAACAATTTTTTTTATACTTAAATTTTTAAAATCTTTTTATCACCCCGTCATCTCTCTTTAACTGTATATTTAATTTACTTTAATATTCTAGGTTTTTATCTCTTATTTAAATTAATAATTTCTTTAAATTTATCAAACACATAATCACAATCTGTAGGACCTGGGGATGCTTCAGGATGAAATTGAACCGCAATTATCGGTTTATTTTCATGAATTATTCCTTCTATCGTCTCATCATCCGAATTGTAAAACCATGCCTTAAAACCTGTATTGTTGAGAGAAGATGGTTCTATTCCATAGCCATGGTTTTGACTTGTAATATACGATAAATTATTTTCTTTGTTAATACAAGCTTTATTTTGGCCTCTGTGACCATACTTCAGTTTGTATGTATCTGCGCCGGCTGATAATGCTAAGATTTGATTTCCAAGGCAAATTCCTAAAGTTGGCACAGATTTTTCTATAAGTTGTTTAGCAGTATTAATGGTAGGTGTACACATTTTAGGATCACCTGGACCATTGCTAATCACAACACCAACAGGATTATAAGATAAAACCTTTTCATAACTAGAATTCCAAGGTAATTGTACTACCTTGTATCCGATATTCAATAAACGTCTAATTATACTATATTTGGTTCCCGTATCTAATAAAACTATAACATCTTTGTTCGGTTCTCCATAAATTTTTATTTCTTCTGAACTAATGGTAGACATAAAATTTTTTGTATTATAATCTTCAGACCCTGCTACTTTTTTAAAGTCTATTTTATTATCTATTGGGTTAGAAGATACTATTAAAACCCCCATCATTACCCCTTTATGCCTAATTATCTTTGTTAACTCCCTAGTGTCAATTCCATATATACCACTAATTTTTTCTTCATATAACCATTCATCTAAAGTCTTAACACAGCTCCAATGACTAGCTATTTCAGATAAGGAGTGAATGATTAAGCCTTTAGGCTGAATTTTGTCTGATTCAAAATATTTGGGTAAACCATTATGGTCACATATACTTTTATCAGGTACTCCGTAATTTCCGACTAAAGGATAAGTGATGCATAATATCTGCCCTCCATAAGAAGGATCAGTTAAACTTTCAGTATAGCCAACCATCCCTGTATTGAAAACTATTTCTCCAACAGTTTGGGTATTTGGATAACCAAAACCAATACCTGAAAAAGATTTACCATTCTCTAAGACTAATCTAGCATCGTAACCAGTATATTTTTGATATAATAGGGGAATTTTGTATCATTATTACTCCACTAAAAAAGAAAATTTAAGTTTTTCTAAAAATATAATGTGGATTACATTGATATCTATCAATTTTCATCCTCATCATCATCATCATCATCCTTGTTATCTTCATCCTCATCATCATCATCATCATCCTTGTTATCTTCATCATCATCGTCTTCATCCTCATCATCGTTGTCACTATCATCATCAACTTCGTTATCTTCCTTATCCAAACTATTATCCTCTTGTTGAATAGCTGTTTGATCTAGTTTTTGGACATCATCGTTTTGATTATCCTCATCATCATCTTCATCATTATCTTTATCTTGTAGTAGTATCTTTACTGTATCAGAAGCTTTTTGACCAGAGTTATCTTGAACGGTGAGCTGGAAAACTAAGGGATTTTCATCTATCTCTTCAGGCATAGGAAAAGAATATATTTTTGAATTACTTTGACTTATTTTTTCTTTAGAATCTCCTAATTGTTTCCATAAATAGTTACTTATATTACCATTTGATGAAAAACTTGAAGAAGCGTCTAAAACAATTCTTCCATTTTTATTAAGTATCTGATCTAATCCAGCATTGGCTATAATTTTATTTTGTTTATCTTGAGGGTTTTGAGATTGCATTTTTAGTTTCTGTACCTCTAAAGGATTTACTTTAGAGAATAGCGATAATAATTTCTTATTTTCATTGTCAACTGGGGCACCTTTTATTTTATTTTCTTCCTTTTCCTTCAAAATAGAATTTACTGTTTTAAAATCCTCATTTGCCTTATCTTCATCAGATAATGTTTCTTTGCTACCTTCTATATCTTCAACTGGTCTAACGTCATTGGTGTCTTGTTCTTCTCCTTCTTCTTCTTCTACTATATCTTCAACTGGTCTAACGTCATTGGTGTCTTGTTCTTCTCCTTCTTCTTCTTCTACTATATCTTTGACACCCATACTTTTGTCTCTTTGTTCGTTCTCTAAATTGTCATCACTTTGTGTGGCATGGGTTTGTTGTTGGCCTTCATTTTCAATATAACTAACGATTGGAATTTCATTTTTTAATTTTTTAGTCTCAAGAGATGGGTTTGAATTCGGGAGCATATCATTTGCTTTGGATGAATTCGTTTCTGTAGATGTGGTAATATTGTTAAATGTATTGGATTTATTGTTGGATTCGAAAGAAGTGTCGTTCACTTCTATTTGACTTTGTAGTGGGGAAATTTCTTGTGATATAACAGTTTGATTACCAAGATGATTTCCTATTTTTGAATCCATATTTGTTTTATTGAAATTTTCAGCAGTTAAAACAGATTTGTCTTTTACATTGGATAATTCAGCATTCACATTTGTAGACATTAATAAAAACGCTAGAAAGCCTAATGCAAAAAACAAACTTAATAAAAATGAATCATTGCTAAGAATCCGTTTTACCCTCATAATAACGTATTAAAAGTCATTTGATTTTTTAACAGGAACGATTAATTCAAATATAAAATTATTGTTAAAGAAAGGATAATAGGAAAACTTGTTGTAATTATTATTGGAGCTTTCATTCTATTACTTTTCTATATGAAAGTTTAAGCGATCATTTTGGTGCTAAATAAATCTGATTTTTTAATTTTAAAAATTTTCTATACTAGATAGGATTAAATAATATTTATAATATATTTTTATGAAAAAATTATTGAAGAAAATGATTCAGATGTCTATAGGAATTATTTCCTATAATGAAGAAAAAAATA
>DATFCH010000451.1:0-6295 GCA_035253345.1 Nitrososphaeraceae archaeon | reverse complement strand
GTTTGAGAGCAAAGCTATTATTAAAGACTTAAAAACTCCTTTATGTATCTATGATCTAGATTATAACCATTCGCCATATATTATAGAACAGAAAAAAGATGTGAAATCACTGGAATCCCCTATTCAGATTAATAATCAATTGTTATTTGATGGATTTATGATACAAAAAATTCTTAGATCAGAAGAAGAGATTACTTGGCAACAAAATTATGACCAGGAATTGACACTATCCACACTAAATATTATAATAACTGATAAACTTTTATGTACCTTTGATGAGAAAGATTGGAGATATCATGCTAGATCTCTAATTTGTGGAAACCCTACTTTGATATCAACATCTGGAGTAGTAGAAGGCCTAGCAAAACCCAGAGATTATTATTACAAACTCTATTTTTATGATGATAATAATATCAAGGAGCTTAACAAAGAATACAGTAATCAATTTATCAATTATGGTGATGCAAGAATTAATGGTGTAATAGAAGGTTTGATTCTTCAATCACTTTTTTACTTTGTCAATTCTGGGGATCCTTTTTGCAAAGATAGGAATTGTAGGTTTTTTAATGCCCATTATCATGAAGATGCACTCAGAACAAGTATAAAAAAAACTATATGTAATAGTCATACATTCATGTTAAAAAATTATAATCAAAATTTATTTCATAATAAGATTTCACTTTGATAACTGAATAGTTACGTTAGAACGAACAAATTATTAATTAGTCTATATTTTTATCTATAACATATAGAATGCAAGTCCATGATAATGGTGATAATGACATTATAGATCCTAATAATAATGAAAAATTCCAAAGCTTCGATGTTATTATTATCGGATCTGGTCCTGCTGGTTATACTGCTGCCGTATACACTTCTAGGGCAAAACTAAAGACTTTGATAATAACAGGTAGTTTGCCTGGTGGCCAATTAATGACAACTAGCGAAGTGGAAAACTACCCCGGATTTCCAAATGGAATTTTTGGACCAGAATTGATGATGAACATGAGGCAACAAGCTGAAAGGTTTGGTTCTATTATTGTTGATGATGAGGTAACAGAAGTTAATTTTAAACAAAAACCTTTTTTTATAAAAACCTATTCTAAAGAATATTTGTCTAGGGCTGTCTTAGTGTGCACAGGCGCAACACCGCGAAAATTAGGTATTGCAGGCGAGGAGGAATTTGGGGGAAGAGGCGTTTCATATTGTGCTACTTGTGATGGTCCTTTCTTTAAAGGTGAGGATATTGCTGTTGTCGGGGGTGGTGATACTGCCCTTGAAGAAGCTACATTTTTAACGAAATTTGGAAAATCGGTGAAATTAATCCATCGCCGACATTCACTCAAAGCGAGTAAAATATTGCAAGAAAAATCCTTTGATAATCCTAAAATTCAATTCTTATGGGATAGTACAATTACGAAAATAACCGGTGATAAGAAAATTTCAAAAATCGCAGTTAAAAATGTGAATACAGAAGAAGAAAGCGAACTAAGTGTTGGTGGTCTATTCGTAGCTATCGGACATGAGCCCAATACTAAAATTTTTCAAAACCAGCTTGAAATGGATACTCATGGTTATATTGTGCTAAAAGAAAACACTAAAACTAATATTGATGGAGTATTTGCTGCAGGAGATGTTCATGATTTTCGATATAGGCAAGCTATTACTGCTGCAGGCTTCGGCTGTATGGCTGCCCTTGATGTTGAAAAATGGCTAACTGAAAATAAGAATATCACTCCCAATACCTTATAATTTGACGATAAATTCAATTAAAATAATTGTCATTTTTTTGAAGGATATGAATTCGAAATATCGGATTAAAACGCTGCTAAGCTTAGAATTTAAATTTTCATTAGAATAGCAAATATTATTAAATTTGGGATCACTTTAAGTTAATAAATAAACTTATCAAAACTATACTAAATTTAAATAAAATAAAATAAAAATTTAGTACGCTAAATTTGAAAGATATTTTGCATTATTTAGAGCTTTTGTGTACTCTTTATTGGTAAAAATATTTTGTTCTTGATATAGACTCTGAAATTTTCGACCGTCATCTGCAAAAATACCTACTATTATTCCTTTATCTATCTTATTTCTTGTATGTAGCATAGCAGACATAACTGAACCGGAAGAAGGTCCAACTAAAATATTTTCTTTAGCCGCCAATTCTTTAACCATTGTAAATGATTCATTATTTGTAGCTGTAAACCATTCATCTACTACATGCTCCCGTCTTTTAAAAAGATCAGGCATAGATGATTCTTCGAAATTTCTTAAACCTTGCAATAAGTGATTTTTTTGTGCTTGAATAGCTACAACTTTAACGTTTGGATTTTTTTCTTTTAAATATACTCCTGTACCTGTTATAGTTCCTCCTGTTCCACACCCTGTTAGAAAATGGGTAATCTTCCCATTAGTTTGATACCATAATTCTGGTCCAGTGCTTTCATAATGAGCCATAAAATTAGCGTCATTTTCGTATTGGTTAGGCATATAATATATATCTGGCTTTGGAGTGGATATTGCTTTTGCAAGTGCTATACTCTGATCGGTTCCTGCACCTACTCTGGGACATAGATCATCTGATGTTTCATGTAAGTGAGCTCCTAATTGTTTAAGTATAGTTTTTGTCTCAGCACTTACTTTTTCTGGAATAACTATCTCTACTTTGTAACCAAGTGAAGATGCAATTCCTGTAAGAGCTATCCCTGTATTTCCGGAAGTTGGTTCTATAATTATGCTTTTTTCTTTCTTTAGCCTTCCTTTCGATTCTGCATCTTTTATCATCCAAAATGCAGCTCTGTCTTTAACAGATCCAAAAGGATTATGCCATTCTAATTTAGCAAAAAGTCTTACGCTATCAGTTGAAAAAGAATTTAGTTCTACTAAAGGAGTGTTCCCTATTTTTTCTATAACTTTATTTCTCGTTATTGTTTGAGTCATTTTATTTTGCCTTTTTAATTATAAATTCCAAATCAGATTCTTTTTTATTAATAGAGAGTAAATCATGCCCATTTCTATTTACCCATCTAGAGATATCTTCTTCTGATTGGGGATCATCAGCTACGACCTTTAATCTATCACCTATTATCATTTTTTCAATTTCTATCTTTGTTCTAAAAACAGGTTCAGGACAGTAGAGTCCTCGTACATCAATAACTTTTTTAAAGGTACTATCATTGTTATTGTCATTATTATTATTATTTCCCACTATTTTCCACGTATAAAAATAGCTGTTGCAATATAAAATGTTTATGAACTTATTTTATAGTCTAAATTCATCTGAAAATGTCTTTTTTTTCCTTTCTTAATATTTTTCTAATTGAGCAATTGTGTTGCATAGAGTAATTAACATTTCTCACTATTGCTATTGGAATACTTTCTGTTTTACCCATAACAAGTTCTGCTGCACTTGCTATTTCATCAACAATAGCAATTTCTGTGACTCTCAAAAGTTTTCCAAACATATCTTGTTTTCCTTTATAGTTTCTCAATGGCTTTATCCCTGCTATTCCTATTGCTATGTTTGTCTGGCCATTTCTAAAGGGACGACCAAATGTATCAGTTATTACAACGCTTACTTTTTTTCTAATTTTTTCATAAATTTGTTTCCGTATTTCTTCAGCGGATCTATCTGGATTTACAGGTAATAGAAGAACATAATTTTTTTTATTACTTACATTGCTTTGATCAATTCCAGCATTTGCACAAATAAACCCATGGTGAGTTTCAGCAATTAACGTATTATTAAATATCTTTACAATCTTTCGAGATTCTTGAAGTATCATTTCAATAAATCTCGGATCTTTATTTACTTGGTTACTAACATCAATTGCATTTTGCGAAGGTTTAACTTTATTTAAATTAATTAGTCTTCCCTCTGCTTTAGAAATAATTTTCTGAGCAATAACTATGATATCTTTATTTTCAATGGTAATGATATTATTATCATCAACTTCATTTCCCTTTATCGAATTTAAAAGAATATTTACTATGTTTGAATTTGATTTTATTTGACCTTTGACATAAATAGGAATTATCTGTATGCTCTTGTGCATTTTGATTCGATAACTTGATTTGAGTTTATTTTATCTTATTTTTCATTTCCTCTTGTTTTTGATTTGGTTTTAAAATCCAGTCACCAAATCTTTTTTCCAATAAGTCTTTTAACAAAGATAAGTTCCTAATTTCTATCACATCAGTTGCCCTATTTTTGACTATATCAACAGGACAAAAGCCTATGGTATATCCAGCTATATCAAATAATTTTAGGTCGTTTGCCCCATCTACTACTACAACAATTTCTTCTCTTTTAATACCCATTTGTTTAATTAATGGTCTAATAACAAGTGATTTGTCTGATGTAACCTTAATGTCTATACCATCCAGTACTCCATTTTTAAAAATTAATTCATTAGCGAAAATTAAATCTATACCAAGCTCTTTCTTTAACCTATCTGTAATAATAGTAAAGCCACCTGAAATTGCAACCATTTTCCATCCTGAATGTTTGAGTGCAAAACACAATTCTTTCGCACCAGGCATAATCTCTAGGTTTTCGCCAATTTCTTTTGCATCTTGAAATTTAGCACCTCGAAGAGCATAAACCCTTCTTCTAAGTCCGTCTTCCCAATCTATGTCTCCTCTTATTCCTTGTTTGGTTATATCCCAAATCTCTTTTTCTTTTGCAGGACCAAAAACTTGAGCTAAAATTGGTAAATATTCAGCATTAAGTAATACTCCTTCAACATCAAATATTATTAACATAGATATTTGCTTAAGCGTGTATCTAATTTTACCGTATATTAAGCTTGTCTGTTTAATTTTCAAATAGTCGTTATTTAAGAAATAAATTTATAACCATCAAGTTGGGAGATAACCAAATAGTCCATTTTTAATAGGAGCAAGTAAAAAACTAATAATATGGAATAATCATCTTTTAGAACTATAAAATGGAAGTTTTATCAATTATTATTTTATCTTTATTAATTTCTATACTTGTCGGAATTTGTATAACTTGGCTTTACTTGTTATTTTATATGATAAAATCTCTTATTCGATCTCCAAAATTAGAATACGTTCAAATTGCAGATAAAAAGTTTCCATTGATTAGTATAATACTTCCTGCTAGAAATGAGGAAAAACATATCCGTAATTGTATAGATAGTCTTCTAAAACAGGATTATTCCAACTTTGAAATAATTTTGGTTGATGATGAATCAACAGATATGACCTTAACGATAATGAAAGAATTCGAGAAATTATATCCTACCAAAATTAAAGTGATTAGTATTACTAATCGTGATGAAAATTGGATTGGAAAAAATTGGGCTTGTTATCAGGGATATTTACAGTCAAAAGGTTCTTTTTTGTTGTTTACAGATGCTGATTCAATACATTCTCCAAAAACACTGTCATTAGCAGTTCAGAATATAATACACGATAGATTGGATGCAATAACAGTAATGCCAATGTTATTGTGCAACGATTTGCTTACAAAAGTTACTCTTCCGATATTAACAACTTTTATGCATACTAGATTTTCACCTCTAAAAGTAAATAGCAATAAATCAAAGCTTGGATATTTTTTTGGAAGCTATTATATCATTAGTAGAGAAACATATGAAAAAATTGGCTCTCATAAATCGGTAAAACATGAGATAATTGAAGATGGTGCATTAGGCAAAAAAGTTAAAGAAAGTAAATTCAGGATGAAAATGGTAAGAGGAGAAAATTACGTAACCGCTATTTGGGCACGAAATTCTAGAGAATTACTAAATGCTATTGACAGATTAGTAATCCCTATTTTTAAAGAAAATAAATTAAAAGGAAGTCTTCTAAGCATATTCCTTTTCTTTTTCTTGATGTTTCCTATCTTATTATTTCCTTTCTCATTAAATTTAACCATAGCAGATCTATCTATAGTTAACTTGACAATTTCCCTTATTTCTGGATCGACCGTCATTCTTCTGTTAATTACAAATTTAATTCAGATTCACACAACACTTTCCTTTAGTAAATTATATTCTTTGGGTTTTATCATGGGCTCTATTATTATCGTTACGAGATTTATGAATAAATTTATAAGATTTAATACAAAAAGCATAATCAGATGGAGAGATAGAGAGTATGAATTAACTCCTGGTCAGACATTTTCATTATAATAGTTTTGAACCTTGAATGTATAATTTTCTTTTCTTTTAGTCACATATTTATTCATAAATATAATATCTTTATTTTTATTTGCGCTCAGGTATCTCCAATATTTATCTATTGATTTTGTAATACCAAT
>DATFCH010000450.1:0-4493 GCA_035253345.1 Nitrososphaeraceae archaeon | reverse complement strand
AAACCTTCTCTAGTTATTCTATATAATGTAAAACTTATGCCATCAGGTTTAGGAAAAACCTCAATTATCAAACCTTTTGAACGCAATTCATTGATATATTTATTTACCTCGATAGGTGAGAGATTAGCTCTTGAAATTATAGCATGATCATATACGTTTGTTGCAGTATTATATTCTGCCAAATCAGCTATAATGTTAAGTATATTACTTAATTCCTCTCTAAGTGGTTCTAAACTATTCATAAACAAATTAACTAATAATTTAGATATTTATTCTTAATTAAAAGCGAAAAATAAGTATTTAAAATCCGAGATTTAATATTGAAAATATTAATAAAAATCCACCAGTTTTTATTAACTTGAACAATGAATTTGAATTAACTATTAATGATAGAGATTCACAATCAAGTCAAAAATAGGTAGAATGAATAGAGATGAAATTTCAAATCAAGAAGGAAATTTTGTATCTATTTGTTAGAATAATAATAATCACATAAATATTATCAATCTCTAAGATATAGAAGATTCATCTGAATTAACAGCAACAGCAACAGCAACAGCAGAAAACATAGCAAAAATTAAAACAACAATGAATAGATAGTTCTCTTTCTTAGAAGATCTAAAAATATATCAAACCTTTTTTAATTTTATATAATAATTTAAGAATACTATACGGAATGATTAACTATTATTCGTTTGACAAGAGGAGCAGGAAATAATACAGGTCTAACAATACCTTTCTCATTCGATAGTAAATTCTTTAACCTATTGTAATAGAAAATATTATTAATTACCATCATGTGACACACAAAAAATTAAAAAAAATGCACTTAATTTAAATAGCAAATCAGATAAAGTTAATTTACTGAGTTCCTACAATATTTTAATAAATTGAGTAATTAGTATTTACCGATCCTGTAAAAGGATCGATGGAAAATACAAAGCAGTGAGTCTATCCTGGGATTTACTGACCTTAGCTTTATTTCAGGTTAGGGCTTGCTGTTTAACTAAATATAATGTTATCTCAATCTAACATAATATTCAATTTATTTATCTAACTATTTTAACAATATTGTCAATAAAATTATTTTATTCATGGTGTGATGATATAGAATTAAAACTTGTATAAAATTAATATTTCTAAATAGTTGTAATATAATTACAAAAATTCCTAACCAAATAGAAGATTGGTAAGCAAACCTCACCGATAGATATGCTCTGACCAATTACCATCCGTCAATTGTCATAGTCTGAATATTCATATCCATAGTCGTCTGTTATTAGTTCAGGCTATGACAATTAAGATTTAGTAATAATAAAATACTCAAATAATTTTTTTCATGTTTTGATATTGCATATGTTATAAACAAAATCTAAATTTGCTATCTCTTATAGTCTTCTACTATACTACCTCTACTATTGAGTGGATTGATTAATTGGTTACTTGATTCATTTGCCATAACAGAGAGATATGACTTGTTTAATCTTAAAATATTTGTCAGTTAACAAAGTTAATCAAATATTATATAATTTGTGATATATAGTATAATTACAAAGGAATAAGGCATAATAAAGTCATAGCCTACCATTTCTGCTTGCTAACCACTACTAGTACTACTTCTATTTTTCTATGGTAGGCTATGGCTTGAATAATAAATTATCTACAATCGCTATATAACATAATTAGCAAGTTTATATACACAATAGACCCCTGTGTCTAATCTTCATCGTTCGTAGCCCTTGTAACACAAAAAAATACAAGGGCTATAACTTTCAGATAATTTATCTCCAAGTATTATATAAGATTCATTGTAAAATTAGATATACCATAAAAAACCAAAAAACAATTACACAATCAATTTAGCATATCTATAGTCTTCGCGTTCACTCATATTTAACTACGTGAATAGGGGTTATGGATTTTTATAAAATTATTTTAAACTACTAAATCTTTTAAATTTTTTTAATTGATTATTTAACCCTATACTGAATGTATGTCGGCTGTAGTCTCTTCTTGTATTCTATTAACTGGAGACTACTGTTTTTATGAATAACCTTGTATCATACCTACAATATCATATCATATCATATCATGTTACACTCGATATTCAGGGACGTAAGTAAATAAAATAGAATAAAATAATATATTTGTCCACAAAAAAACTGCTAGATCATAAAAGGCTTCGTAATAAGTAAGGAGAGACAGGTGAGGAGAATCTAGTTGAAACCAGCTCTCTTCCTTCTTTTCTCTTTTGTAACTTGTTACTAGAACTAATTTATTATCATTAATACAAACTAAGATATTCATGATAAAATAACATATATTTACCCTTAAAGAAGTTCAGGTGTGATATTAAGAATCATACATTACTTATGTTTGACTACTGCCATCATTATCCTATTCTCTGTTATGAATATCAATAATAGCTGGTCTTTTGACAGCAAGGAATTACTATTATTTAACCAACAGCAACAAAATTCAATATATGAACATCAATCTGTTAAAGTACAAAATGTGCAAACAGAATTCAACCAACAGCAGCAGCAGCAGCAATATCCTATAAATCAAAATATAAAAACATATGATGATAAGAAGTATGGAATCAAATTCGAATATCCTTCAAATGTAGACGTAGTAGAAGATCGATTCATGACAATGTCAGATCTTCAATTGTTACATGCTTTTTTTGAAGGTCAGTTCAGGTCTCCATATTTAACTATAAAAATTTACGAGTTAACCCAAGAGGATAAAACTTTAGAAAATTTTACATCTAGAATTATAAAAATCAAAGAAGCTCCAGGAGGACTTGTAAATAGTAATGTTTCAATTTTAAGATCTGAACCAACTATTCTTGCAGGTAAACCTGCTCATGAATTAGAATATGCTATAGAAAATCTTGTACCTAGTGGAAATAATACTGGTTTAGAGAAAAATAAAACAATGAATTTGAGTATATGGACTATTAATGAAAACTACAATCAAGCATATGAACTAGAATTTACAGGAACTGTTGAAAAATATAAAAAACATTTACCATCAGCTAAAGAAATAATCAAATCATTCCAATTTTCTAATTAACTTTAATTTTATATTCATTTCATAATATTATATTTTAATTAAAAGATTAAAAAGTAGTGGTAAGATATGTACATTTAATAGAATTATTAGTATATAAATAGAATAATTTAGGATAAAGTAATTATTTTGACTTGAGAATTACAAGACACTCTAAAACAATTTTTAAAAAAATAAATTAAATAAAAAAAAGGATTTGTTTGTTAGCATACAGCATATGCTATATTTCTTAGTTCCTCCGCCAGTTTTTCTAAAGTTAATGTATTGTCAACTTTGTTTTTGTTGTTGTTGTAATAGCTATCTTTTTCTCCTCCACCACCATAATCTTGTTTACCTTCGTTCTCAGCATATGCGGATACAGAACTGTAATCGTAGTTGTTAAAGTCACTACCATATGCTGATGAGTAACTATCGGAGTAGCTGTCATAATCCGTAGCATATCCGTCACTATCATCGTAGGGAGTGTAGTCAATAGCATATTCTGTACCATCTGTACCATCCAAAGTTTCATATCCCGAAATTTCTTTCAAGAGATTTGGAATTATATCCTGGCAAATTTCGTCTACTATAGTTTGGTCATATGAAAGGAGATTATCCAATATTTTCTGTACCTCATCTATTAATACTGGCTTTGCACTATCTGGTATCGCCTTAGAATTACGGATATCATCGATCAAATTTTGAGTATTCTTTATTGGATCGATATTTGGTTGTACTCTGAGAATTCCCCATGCACCGCCTTCTACCGATCTCGCCAATTTTTGATCTTGTAGCAAATAGTCACCAGCTATGTCTTGTAGACCACCAGCACCTCCTACTAATTGCAGAGAATAGGATCTTCCTGGAGTTGTCTGATCAGTTGTTCCTCTTTCAATAAATGGTTTGAACGGTGTTCCGGGTGGTATATCTGAATCATCCAATGATATTGGTGCAGGTCGTAGCATTAAATGACCAGCAACATGGAATGAAAAGCCTCTCACCGAATCTCCAACATCAGCTACTCGCAATACTGTTGGTTTTCCTTCTGGTACTCTTAATACCGGAGTAGCAGGGTCACCATGAAAGAGAGAGCTTTGCAATTGTGATATTCTCTTTGATGCTTCTACACCTACTTTAGATAAATCTGCTGGTGGACCTTGTTCTGATGCTTCAATGAGTCGATGTGCAAATGGCTCAGACCTGTAGTTTATTGCTGGAAAACCCTGATCCTCAGGATCGTCGACAGGTTCTTGATTGCATCCAGGAGGTACTCCGTCTGGTACAGGTTCTGGAGGCTCTCCTGGCGTTGGCGCTTCTTCTCCTTCTCCTATTATACAGAGATCAGGATCTTCTGTTGTTACTATATAGTGAGATGTTCCAAGGGTTAGAGCAAATTCACGGAAACTCTTTTTGTAATCAGGAAGTACAATATCAGCTAC
>DATFCH010000449.1:0-10427 GCA_035253345.1 Nitrososphaeraceae archaeon | reverse complement strand
ACTTTTAAAATAGGATCTTTTATTATTTTTGAATGTAATTTATAAATTACGATACAAATAGTTATGAATTCTTAATTTTTATTATTATTTGTTTATCGAAATAATTTATCAATTTTTTTATCAAATATACGATGAAAAACTTTATTAATTATTATCTTTTATGGTAGTATAACTCTCATTTTGTTACTAAATCGATACTAAAAGATTTAAGTTTAATAATATAATACTCTTCGTTGCTTAAAATTCTAATTGCTAATAGAGGAGAAATTGCAGTAAGGATTGCAAGGACGTGTAAAAAATTAAATTTAATTCCTTGTGGTATTTACTCTGACGCTGACCAGAATTCTTTACATATAAGACAATGTAAAGATTCAATTAGCATTGGAGGAGAACTTCCTGATGAAAGTTATCTTAATAAACATAAAATCATTGATGCTGCTAAAAAATTAGGATGTGACGCGATTCATCCTGGTTATGGTTTTCTCTCTGAAAATGGTCATTTTGCTGAGATTTGTGAAAGAGAAGGATTTATATTTATAGGTCCATCCTCAAGAGTTCTCAATTTAACTGGCGATAAAGTAAGGGCGAAAGAAATAGCATCAAAAGTTTCTCCAGTAATTCCCGGCAAGGAAGTTTCTAACGAAAATGATGCATTGGATTTCGCTAATAGTAGTGGTTTTCCAGTAATGTTAAAAGCAGTTGAAGGTGGAGGTGGTAGAGGTTTAAGAGTAGTAGAAAATGTTCTAGATTTAAAACAAGCACTATTTTCATCAAAAATTGAATCTAACCTAAGTTTTGGCTCAGAAAGAGTATATATTGAAAAATATATCGAAAAACCCCGACATATTGAAGTTCAGATTTTATCAGATAAGATAAATATAATACATTTAGGAGAAAGAGAATGTTCTATTCAAAGACGTCATCAAAAACTTATAGAAGAAACACCTTCTCCTGCTTTAACAAAAGATCAACGAGATATAGTAACACAAATTGCTATAAATATAAGTAAAGAAATACAATACGAGAATGCAGGAACGGTAGAATTTCTGTTTAAAGATGGTAAGTTTTATTTCATAGAAGTTAATGCCAGAATACAAGTCGAACATACTATTACAGAAGAAGTTACCAAGATAGATTTAGTAGAGCAGCAACTTCACATTGCATCGAATAATAGTTTATTATTAAAGCAAAATGATATAAAGTTTAAAGGCCATGCAATAGAATGTAGGATAAATGCAGAACATCCTCTAAGCTTTGTTCCTCATCCTGGGATTATTAAAAAATTTATTCCTCCTCAAGGTAAAAATATTCGTATAGATACTGCAATATATTCCGGATATTCTATACCTGTTTTCTATGATTCGCTTATTTCAAAATTAGTTTGTTTTGGTAATACTCGAACTGAGGCAATCGATATAATGAAGAGTTCTTTATTATCATTTAGGATTTCAGGAGTACCATCTACTATACCATTCCATATATCTGCATTAAATGATAAAAGATTTGTTGAAGGAGACTATGATACATCTTTTATTGATAATATGAAGATATATATCGATAAACCTGGTGAAATGATTGCAGCATTTTTTAGTGAATTACCAAAAAAAATTGAATTTATTAAATCGGATTCAAAATATGAAGATGATAAATGGATGAGAGACAGATTAAACTGGGTTTCCGAATCTGATACTTATACCAATTTATCAAAATGGAAATAATATTATGAAAATAAAAGTTAATGAAACATATTATAATATCGAAGTAATAGGGGAAAAAGTAAGTATCAATGGTAAAGAGATTGACATACAGGTCGAAGAAGGAAAAATCATAATTGAAGATAATATTTTTAACATTGACTTTGTAGAAGAAGAAGATCCTTCTATTATGATTATAAATGGTATGGTACATGTGATATCGAAAAATAATCGAGAGTTTTTTTCTATTCGAGAAATAAAAGCTCCTATGAATGGAAAAATAATAAAAATTTTGGTAAACGAAGGAGATCAAGTCAATAATGGACAAGTTCTTGTAGTATTAGTGGCAATGAAAATGGAAAACCAAATTAAGTCTCCCAGAAAAGGAACCATAAAACATATTAGAGTTATAAATGATCAATCTGTAAGAATAGGCGATATCCTTTTAACATTTGAATAATAGAAATAAGAAAAATAAATTTTTTATTTTTAAGTAAAATTAAAAATAGGTATTTCCAATTTCTACTAACTCTTACAAGTAGTAAAATAAATTGGGAATAAGAGACGGTAGGGGTAATAACTATAATTTTGGGAATTTATCTATTTGCTTGAAATCATTGTATCTACAGATAATACAAAAATAGAAGCTTCCAAAACTCGCGTGAGAAAAATATCAGAGCATTTGTGTAGACGCTTTGTTGAACATTTAAAAAGATACTACAATACTGAAACATATGAGACTATACTAAATGATCTATTGAATTGTTATCAGAAAAATAATACATCAGACTATATGTATTTTAGCAGAATTAATAATTAAACAACATAGAACGAACCATGAATAACATGGAATTAATATATCATTCTCTGTTGCGAGAAATTTGTATGTATTGAAACATATTCTATATTTGATTTAATAATTTGGATAAAGATATCTAGTGTAATCTTAGGAAAATTATCTCATTATTGCTAATTCCAAAGAATAGAGTATCATGGAAATAAAGTATTCTCCGGAAGACGTTATAGTTCTTAGTCTTTATTGATAAGATTTCTTTATAGTTTATAATAATTTGATATGAATGTATACAATTGGATCAAGCTATTTGTTTATCTACATAATGCAAAAATCAGAAATACCATTCTATTCAAAATTGTAGGTGAATAATCCTAACTTAACAGGACTGAATTTTCTAATGTTCTATAATTAGAAAAATATAGTTATGATTTGACACAGTTCTGGTAGATTTACTTATTAACAGATAAAGTAGATGAACCAGAAAAAACTACGGGCCCGTCGGGAGTGTAATCGTCTATGTAATAGAGTTCTATTAGATAGTATTTAGCTTTCATTATTAGAAACTTATTTTTGTTTTTCTCATAGTCTTCTCAATCACCTCCTACTAAATCCACTACTCTTTCTGATAATGGTGTAAGTACTGTTAAGCTAATTATGTGGTATTGAATCCTCGGAATTAATAATTATTAACAAAAAATTGAAGGAAAAAGAATATTTATCAATGTAGGTATTCTTTTTGAAAAATAAAATTTTTTAGGCGCCGAAAAAATTTATGTTCATAGTAATAATAATATTATTAAAAAAATTTCAATATTTCCAGTAAGGTTATTTAACCACTATTTAGTTACTTATTATTAGAAATAAATCATAGTAAGTATATAAAGGTTAATACATTTAAACTCAAAATAAATCCATATATTAATTATACATTATTATTTTGACAAGAACATTTTTATACTACTTTTTTTGATGTGAGTTGTGTCTTTTTTATCCTTCAAACAACTAACAAAACGCCAAAAGATTATAATTACTGGTTCTTGGCTTGGTTGGACTCTTGATGGTTATGATCTTGTTTTAATGCTTTTTGTAATTGCATCTATCAATCAATTATTTTTTCCATCTAATGATCCTTCCTTGAGTATTTTAGCTACATTTGGAACATATGTTGTGACCTTAATAATGAGACCCATTGGTGGAGCATTCTTTGGAAACTTTGGTGATAAACACGGAAGAAAGAATGCAATGATAATAACAATCACAGGTGTTTCTATAGTAACTTTCTGCACAGGTCTATTGCCAACTTGGCATTCTGTGGGCCTTTTAGCACCAATTCTATTAATATTAATTAGATTCGCACAAGGCTTTTTTGCTGGTGGCGAATGGGGTAGTGGCGCTGTAATCAGTATGGAATCTTCACCAAAATCCATGCGAGGACTTATCTCAGGAATTGTACAAAGTGGGTTTACAGTTGGTTTCCTTCTTGCATCAATTTCTTTTCAACTCACTCAATTTGCATTTCCTGATGATAAATTTATGGAGATAGGTTGGAGAGTACTATTCTTTACAGGTATAATACCCGGACTAGTGGCATTGTTAGTAAGATTAAAAATGGGCGAGTCACAGCTTTGGATCAAGGAAGTAAAAGAAAAGAAGATCGCTAGAATTCCTTTAAAAAATGTTCTATCTAACAAAGACAATAGAAGACACTTTTTTTTATCTCTGATAGTCATGACTGGCCTTTTATTTTCCTATTATAGCTCTACAGGTTTTATGCCTACCTTGTTAGAAAAGTATGTAAAATTAGAAAGACAGGAAGTGGCAACTATCATGATTGTTACTATAATATTTTCCTTAATAGGCCATTTATTTGCAGGTTTTATTAGTCAATACATTGGTAGATTGAAAATATTAACAATATTTGGAATAGTATCAATAATAATTGCTATACCCTCTTTGAACGGGATCTTTACAGCATCGAATATTTTTGAAATTTCGCTTTATACTTCTTTGTTGATTTTCTTTGTAGCTAGTGGATTTGGAGCAATGCCTGCATTTTTAGCTGAAAGATTTCCTACTGAGATCAGAAATAGTGCAGCAGGTTTCGTGTATAATGGTGGACTATTAGTCGGTTCATGGGCTCCATTAATAGCTATTACTTTGTTATCTTATTTTGATAAATATACTATTACTCTCTATTATGCTGTTGCTATAAATATTATAATAGGTGCTATTATTGTTATAATAGGTTCTAAGGTTAATCCAGATACCAGGAATGTAGATCTTGGATGATTAAGAGCCAATTACAAAAATAGATGGGAGTATAGCTTGGTCCCATTTAGTCATTATAATGTAGATAATTTAAATGACATATCAAATATACATGTCTTAAAGTATTTAATCAATTTATTGAAGAGGACATGCAGATATAACACTAATAAAATTTTTTGAAGACCCAAAAATTATGAAAAATTTTATCATTTGTGTTATTTGAGTTATCTTTATAAACTGAAAATTTTTAGAAAACAGTAGAATAATTACAATTTTGTATCTATCTCATTGGCATGTGAAACAAATTTGATTCAAATTTTTGTCCTAATTATTTCTATAATTATAAAGAAATGGTCATGATATACTTCAAGAGAGAGAATATAACTATTCATAACTATGGTTATAGATTTCAATGATATTGCCTAATGGATCTTCATAAAAGATTATTTTACAATGCTTGTCAGGAACAATCTCCCAAATCTTACTTCGTTGCTTTCCTCCATTGTCAGAAATTCTTTCATAAAAGCCTTCTATATCTGGATCTATAAGAGATATGAGTAATTCCTGATTTCCAGTACTCAAAACTATCTGCCCGTCTTTCGGCTTTAGCCTCAACATATTCAATAATTTCAAATCCTGTTTAATTGGCGGAAGTTAACCAAGCTATTTTTATTTTCTTTAATTTCGGACTATGAAAACCTTTGTCTGCCATCACCGTCAGAGAATCATCTGCTACAAATTCTATCGACTGCTTTATCAATGTAAATCCTAGTATTTCCTATTACCATTTTTTTATTTCCTCTAGATTACAGACACTAACTGCTATATGGTTTATTGTCCTAGAACATACTAAAGATGGTTTATTGCTATCAATGTGGGTACTCAATAACAAACAGCTATTTTTTAGATATTGATTGATATCTCTATTTTTTATATGTGACCATAATTACATCCAACAACTTTTCACATAAAAATGGTTTTTAATATTTTAAAATAAAACAAGTAGAAAAATTTTTCTATATATTTATAGTATCTCTATTAAGCATTGAATAGGGAAATGATCACTAAATCCCTTATTTGGTTCTTCTTCAGGACGAAGACTATTAGAATTAGGTATCCATTTATTTTGCTCATCGTCATATTTATTTTTAATATATGCAAATGAAAATGGTATGCTTTTTAATATAGGATGAACCTTATTCCGGTCAGTATGATATGGAGTATCATCAAATTTATTAGGAGATAAATTTCCATTGTCTTTAAGCCGTAGTCCTTTATATGAAATTCTTATACTCTCAATATCCATTTGGAGTTTTTGTTTTCCATGATATAATCCTCTTGAAATAATAAATTGATCAAATATACTCCAAGTATTGTTTTTCCAATAGTACAAGGATCCACCAGGAACATCTGCATCCACTATACTCGGATAGTGGCTGTCAAGTGAATCATCATATTGAATTGATTTTGGATCACCCATTAATTTCCACATACAATTAAATAAAATTGATTTTTCTTCTAAATAGTATCTTTTATATGAAGTATCTTGAAATGTTTTTTCTCCTCTTTCTCTTAGTTCAAAAATTTCTACAAGTTCTCTACATTGTCTAATATCAGATACTGCTCCAAGATATCTTGAAACACTTTCATCATATGGCTCATCATTAAAATCACCAATTACTAGCAAATTTGAATTCCATTTATCATCAAGTTGTTGTAAGATAGATTGATTTTTATTAAATAATACTTCTAATTCTTCATCAGGATATAATTTTGCTAAATCCTCTAAATAGTTTTGAGCTTTAGAAATTTTAGTTAATATTGGAAATCTATCTATAATTTCCCGATCAAATTTTAGTATTTCATCTACAATTTTCCCACATCTTTCTCCAACTGTATTTCTAGCTTGAGCTGTATCATTGGGTTGACAACTTAAAATTTTTCCTACTCTTGAAGGCCAATGATTCACTAAAACATGAAGATCAGCATTATTTGCTTTAACCTTTAAATGTACATAAAAAATATCTCTAGTAGGATATCTAAAGTCAATATCATATCCTTTTGTTTCTAAACAATTAAACATTTCTTTTGAATATACTAGACAAGTGTCAATTCCCCTTAAATCAGGACTATTATTATATGATGCAATTTCGTATTTATTTGGATTTATCGCCTCAACTAAATCTTTCAAAACATCGTTATTTTCAACTTCACAGAATCCAATTAAATCAGGATCATTATCTTCTAAATTTGGTTTATTAAAGTTTAACAATTTTATTCCTTTAGCTAAATATTCAATTTTTTTCTTTCTTACAGTTTCATTATATCCTCTCTCTTCAGTAAATTCAAAATCTGTTGATATTTGATTACCTTTGGTATCAAAAAGATTTCCAACATTCCAAAAAACTGTTTTAATATATTTAGAATTTTCCATAATAATGACATACTCAAGAAGAAGATGATAAAGTTTGTTTATTGTGAAATTATCAAATTCTTAAAGGTCTATGTATAATTTCTATATTGTAAGAATAGTGATGATTATTCTATGGTCGAATTAACCAATTATCTAGTCGATTTTAGAGTATCATGTATTAGCTACATTTTTGTATCTTTCTTAGTGGAATGTGAAACAAATTTGACATGATTTTAGGACCAATTTAACTAAAGATTAATGTCACAAATAAAAGGAGCAACAACGACAACAGCAAGAACAAGAAAATAAACATCTTCTTACGAAGGATACTGCTAACCATTATTTGGAGTCACGGATTTAAGACTGGACAAATAATGCAAAGATTGTCATAAAATATAACTTTGGCTTACACAAACAATATATCTATCTAAATTAATTGATTTTTATCATTGATATATGAATTGAATACAAAATCAAAAGAGGGTGGAAGGTATCTATGACGACATTAGTAACTGATAAACTGAAAAGAAGATTAACAAGGATATCAGCAACAACCGTGATAACTATTCTATCTTTTGTTCTCATTTTAACATTTGTGACTTTAATTAGCTTATCACAGACTTCTTTCTCACAAACACCAAATACAAATCAGACATCCACAGCACAACCAAAAGTATTAACTTTTCCCTGTAAATTGACAGAGTCGACAGTCCAAGGTCCAGAATATAAAGTGGGAGTACCATTCAAACAAGGAAAGGATTTTGCCAAAGGATTACCAGGAGAACGATTAGAGCTAAGTGGAAAGGTTTTGAGTATGGGATGTAAACCAGTACAAGGAGCCGTATTAGATGTATGGCAAACGAATTCAACCGGAGATTACGATTATAAAGGATTCAATCTCCGAGGTAAGATCGTAACTGATAAGGATGGTAAATACGTATTGGATACTATTTATCCCGTAAGATTACTTATGGATGGCAATTTTACTCGTCCCAGTCATATCCATGTAATGGTTGGAGTTCCAGGTCAACCCATAATTACTACACAAGTATATTTTGACCAACTTAGAGATTTTGGTGTAAAAGATACATTAATAGCGGAAACAGTTACTGACGCCAATGGAACCAAAAAAGCGAATTTTGATTTTGTAGTAGAAGATAATAGAGGATTTGATACCAGCAAAGGACTAAGGAACAATCCCACAATAAGTGTATTAGGACACAATAGCAGTAAATAATTCTTTATTTTTTACTTTGTTGTTGTCCACCTTTTGTCAACGTCCACGTCATATATTTTGATATTTCTCTCCAAAAAACTAAAATTTGCTCCTTTTTTGTTATCGTAAAATGAAGTATCTTTACTTAAAAAATACTAAATAAAAGTACAATTTTTAAGTTATTATTTTGGTGACGTTCTGAAGAATCATCGACATTTCACAATACTAACTCCTTTTTATGAGTATAATTCGAAATACGAGTATATGATCTCATTAATTCATTGGGGTCAGTGGGATGTGAAACAAATTTGATATAAATTTTGATCCCTTCAACGATATATACATTTAAATTTTAACTCGATATCTATATTCTATTATTTAATTAATGTCTAGGATAAACAAACAGATTACTATTACGAAACTTGAAAATTAGATTACAACCTATTGATTCCACTACCTATTTGAGCAAAATAGCCAATAAGGTTGCATAAGGAAAAAAACTCTTAATAAGGCTATTGAAATAATGTCCCAGATGAATGAACATCCTTTTTCCTCGGTAAGGATCCAACTGCTTTATCTATAGCTGTACTTTAAGCTGTATGTTTAGAACAAGGGGAAAACATTAGCCAATCACAAGTTGCAATAGCGGGTGAAATGAGTGTGGTTACTCTCAGAAAACGTTTTCTTGATGTCTAAAAGATTTTTCCTCACATCCCAAATAATATGATAGAACTTCGAAAACATAAAAATTAATTATAAAAAAATAATATCTTTAATTTATTTATCTATATCTTTTTGTCATAAATCACACCGAAATTGTAAGATAAAGTTTGATGTTGCATCTAACACATTATTTCATAGCCCTTTTTTGAGTAGAAAGGGCTATATGAGTATATTGTGGATTTTCTTATTTTTTTTTCTTTGATAATTGAAAATGTTTTTAATATTATATAATAATTAGATACGAATTATTGATTAATATGAAACTAAGGTAAATGTTCTTTAACCAATTCAATCAGTTGACCAATTCATATCGGTTTGTTAACAAAAAGAAACTTTTCTTTATCATATCTTACATCAGAATATGCTGACATCAGAATTACCTTAAGATTAGGATTGATATGGATTAATTTTGTACATAATTCGTTGCCATCCATTACAGGCATTCTAAAATCTGATATTACCAATCCATAGTCTTCTGGACTTTTTTTTAATATGGTTTAATGCTTCAAGAGGATTAGTAAAAGCACAAACCTTGAAGCTATTCAGTTTAAGAGCTTCTGAAAACAAGTTAACCAAATCTGCTTCATCATCTATGATAACAATGGCTTTGGTTATCATTTTTATAAATATCGTATTACGAATATTTAAATATGATTTTGAGATTAATTTATAAATATCCATAAAATTATGAGATTCCTAATCATTTATTATAAAAATGTTATATTTTTTCTTTATAGTGTTAGATAAATGATAAAACATTTTATTTTTCTTATTTTTATTAGAATGTTTATGATTGAGTGTAATTATATAATTGCTTGCTGTTGCATATAGCTATCAACTATATCTATAAGTTGTCTGAGAGGCAAAGGTTTTCTGAAGATCTCCAAATTTAATGTATTGTTAATAATATGATCATAGCCAGTGACAAATGCCATCTTGATATTGGGATTTAGAGCATGTATTTTATCAGCTAATTCAGAGCCAGTCATTTCTCGAATTTTATAGTCTAAAAGAATAAATTTGATTTGGTCATGTTCGTGAATATAGTCGATTAAAAAAGATGGATTTGTAAATCCTACAACAATATAACCATTCTCTTGAATAATTTCCGTAAATAGATTTAACGAATCTACATCGTCATCAACTACTGCTATTGTTGCAGAAGGTAAATCCATATTTAGTTCACAAATTTATTTGGATTATATACTATATAATAATACTACCTCTTGAATCGATTTTAATTCTCATTTTGACAGACACATGATATATTAATATGGTTTTGTGAGACTTTATATCACTTATATAAAAAAATTGAAA
>DATFCH010000448.1:0-3468 GCA_035253345.1 Nitrososphaeraceae archaeon | reverse complement strand
TCTTTTAATGGGAAATGTCACTTTTGGTTTCTCGTGGGATAATTATGATGTTAGCATTGCATTACTTTATAAATTAAATCTCAATTTTCGTAATTATTTCTCTACCTAGTTGAGAAGAAAGTTTAAAACCTAATTACAATATTGGTAATTCTTGTATTGAAATAACATATTTACAATATTTACAATTATTATTTAGTAAATAAAATCTAATAATTTGCGATTAAAATAAAAATAAAAAATGCTAATGCAAGAATTTAAAAAATTGTAAAAGATTATTGGACTAGGTTAAAAAATTAAAACCTAGTTGTTCTTTGGCTATCTCTGTTTAAGTCGGAACTTTGTCTATTAACTGATTTTATAAAATCAGTATTTGTTTTTGTCAAAGTCTTTAGATTATCACGTGTTTGTTCTAGTGCTGTATTATAAACTCTAATATTTGATTCAAGAGTATTATTTATTAGATTGCTAGCATTTAATAGATAATTTGTGAAATTGTTTACAATTACTGCATTGTTTTCAGCAATTCTTTGTGGATTATATAAATCCCAAAATGCAAAGTTTTCTCTGTTGTTCTCTATTTGTGATTGAAATGAGTTTACTACTTGTTTTTGTGCTTCAATAACATCAGAAGCAATGTCTCTTACAGTTTGAACAGTTTTTTCTTGATATTCAGCAATACGTTGTGTATATTTTGGAATTTCTCTTGTAGCTTCATCTGTACTTCTTTTTATATTGTTTAAAGTATTATCAAGGGTCTTGTTTATTGCATCTTGTTGTTGATTCAAAGTATTATTGAAATCTCGATTTGTTCTTTCATTAATTCTATCTTCTTTTGTTGACATATTAACAAATAGATTATCAAAGTATATAACAACAGGTAAAGATATCAGTGCATAATCAGGTTCTATTGATACAACAATTATCCATATAATATATAAATTGGTTAGATTTCCTTTTCTCTAAAATAACATGTTTTGGATTAACTATTATTCAGTAAGCGGAAGTTAAAGTTATCTTTATAAATATTAACTGACATCTTATATAACAATCTTACACAAAATATCTTGGCTATTAGCCCCAAAATTAATGTAGGAGTTCTGCTATCTATAAAGTAACGTAGTTAAAAAAATGCCCGTTACTTTCACATAACTTCTAGTTATTAACAATATTTTCCTTCTAAATAAATAATTCTCGGACTGGGACTAATCTTGCAACGTCATTCGCGGGTTTATATCATCTGGAATTTCTAAAAAATTTATAGAATTATCATCGAATTAATAGGGTTGGATAACTTGGATTCATGAGTTAATACTAAAAACTATTATAACTTTTGTATTTGTAAAAAAATTAATAGTCTCTTTTGTATTCTTTTGATTCATCTTTCGTTATCTTAAAGTATACAGTATTACCATCAAATCGCTCTATTAAATTTTTAGGAAAGTAGAATCTGTCTGTGCCTACCGTTCCTTTTTTCGTTATTACATGTTCTCCTAAAACCTCTTGAACTTCACCAAAATCACTATCATCTCCTAGCCCTCTTGCTTCTTTTTTTATAATATCTTGTATATTAGAGTCATCTAGAGGAATTTCATCTGACATATATTCTATAGTTCAACATTCTATATAACGCTACAATTACAATAAAAAAATTTTTATAATTACAAGATAAAGAAGACGATGAATATGGTTGATAAAACTAATAACTTTAGGTTGAATTATTTAGTAATAGGAACAAAAGTAGAGCCATTATTTTTATTTATCTTTACTATACCTTTTAATAAATTATAAAAGAATAAGAAGAAGGGTATTTTGATAACTCTATTGTTTTAGGTTAGAGTAAATTAATCTACTTTATCTTTTGCTTCTTCAGCGCCTTCTTCTATTCTGTTTCCTGCTTTTTGGGCTCCTCTTTTCATTTTTTCGCCTGTATTTTCTACGTCATCTTTTAAATCTGACATGATAAAGTCAAGTAATCAACATAGTATAAAATTGTATTAGATAAAAGTCACTATGTCTTTATAGTTTCTCCTAGTTCATAATACAACAATGACCATTAATTTATCTCCAATTATTATAAACAATTAAGTGTGACTATTATAAAGCACTAGTAAAAAAACTCCTTCCGGAGAAACATCTTTATCCATAATCCATTGTCTGTTTCTTTAATCTCCGGAAGGTTTTATGACATTAAATAAATAATTTGTCTCAACTATCAACTATTATAAACAATAGAGAACTCTTTTCGATACGCTAATGGAATCCAACGTTACTACTTCCAGGCAGGGATTAAAACCTTGATTTGAATCCCTTTTAATCAGATCTATAATTTTTTTTCAACAAATACTAATAATTAAGTCTTTTCTAGGATAATTTGTTGAAAGTAATGTTTTCAGTAACCTATGTGCTACTTTTATAAATATCAAACATTCATTTTTTGGTGATTCAATAAATAAACGTAAAATAATTTTTTATAGAAAGTATCTAGAGAAGGTTATTAGTGGATTCAATTAGCAATTATTTATGTCTATAATTTCAAAAAAAGGTAAAATATTATGCTGGTTCTTCGGAATCACCCTCATCAGTATTTTGTGCAGCTTCTTCTCTTAATGTTTCTGCTGGGCCTGTAGTTGAAGGATCTGATGCTGCCGCCCCTACTTTAGATTGATTTTTTTGAGCAGATTCTAAATTTTCGTTATCATTTTGTTTATTTTGTTCTTCTGAATAACTCATCTTATTTTTACGTATACAACAAAGTTTAAAGATGTTATAAAACTTAACAGATTATTTATAATATAAATATTTAATAAAGCTAGTTAATTTACTAATAATAGTCAAAATTCAATTCATCAATCATAGAGATAACATACGTGGTTAACTCTATTTAAGGTAAATAGGTTTAAATTATATAAAAAAACATATTTTGAAATAATTCTTTTAATTAATCTAATAAAAAATTATCTAATAAAGAGAATTATCATAACTATAAAATAAACCTCTAACCTTATTTATTATATGTCACAAGCTGAATGGTTTACGACTTATTTACAATACGAAAATCTTAAAGATATGTTAAGTGTTATTCTCTATACATCGCAATCCTTTATGAGTATAACTCCATTACTTTATAATATTACATATCAAAATAAAGAAATTCTGTTTATTCACACAGGAATAGTTGGAGGCGTTGTTTCTCATTATCATATAATTCAAGATAAACCAACTAAGAAGTTTATTGAATTAAATAAAATGACAGGAGACTTCAATTTTATAGATAATATTGGTAATAAAACTCAATCAATTTATATTCCTATAGTAAAATTGATAAAATCTACACTTAGATTCCCAATAGATGATTTGGATGAAGTTTAATGTACGTATTTGACAAAAGTCTGTTTGAATTTATTAGTAATTAAAAAAAGAATTTTTTTACAACAATAATCGAGAGCTTCAATCAAAAATAGTACCTAA
>DATFCH010000447.1:0-6912 GCA_035253345.1 Nitrososphaeraceae archaeon | reverse complement strand
GTGATGTGGATCATCATACCTAAAATTAGAATCATTAATTATTGGTCAAAAATCACAGGATTGTGTAACGATATTACAATCTCTCGAACAAGACGCGTCTATTTTTAATTGTGTCCATATTTTACTTTTACGGTTAATATTAAGACTCTGAACAGATAACGATAAAATGTCTAATTCTATAGAAATAGAAAACAAAGTAGAAGCTTTTGTACTTGAGGAAGATACAGAATATATAACAGCCTCAACAGTCGTGTTTACAGCTATAACGGCTTTAAAAGTAACGGCCATAACATGGAGCGAAGAACTGGAGAAAAGCATAATGCGAGGCCTAACCGCGGCTTTGAGTAAAATAAGAGGAAACTTTAATTATAATGACCGAGTCATAAAGATTTTGGAAACTTTTCCAGAGGTACTGTATGTTAGCTGGTTAGCCTTGAATTATTTATGTAAAATGATTAAAAATATTATTTAGTTGGGTTGTTTGATTGTTGAGCTTGATTTACTTGTGTTAAGGATAATGTTTTGAATATTCTCCGAGGTCGCAATAATAATATGTTAGAAACGTGTTCGACGTTCAACTAGAATGTGTTCTCGAAGTCGGAATAATATGTTAGAAAACATATTCGACGGCCAACTAGAATATGTTCTTGAGGTCGGAATAATATGTTAGAAAACGTATTCGACGGCCAACTAGAATATGTTCTCGAGGTCGGAATAATATGTTAGAAAACGTATTTGATTGCTAACCAGAATACATAATTTATGAATACATCTGGATGTATTAATTGTTTCCCTGTGTTATAGAAGTATCTAACAACTATTATATTAGTTAAAGAACGGATATTATTCAGTTAAAAGCTTGATGGGTATTGGCGCAGTTCAAAAGGTTTCTTTTTGTTTATTTGTTGTAAGTTATTATATTTGTTTGTTAATTATCATATTATTATATTATTTAGCCTGAGTCAGTATACGGTTATACTGAATCACAGAAGATATATGATAATTTGATTGATATTAAAGAAAAGCTTGCTGTGAGTAAAATTATTGTAATATTATTAAAATTATAAAAATCATAAATTAATTCTTAATCTGAAGAAACCTAGTTCTGATGAAGACACAGAGCTCTGTGATGGTCTTCTTGAAATAATTGATGAAATTAATGTAGAATCACTTAATTGGAAGGATCCGATAGCAAGTCAAGTCTTAGATGATAAATCTTCAATTATAAATTCTTTAGATGATGATGCAAAAATCCAGTTCATGGTACGCGTTTACCTTTCGCTATCAAGTTTGTACTAAATTGTTATTTACAAAATATAATTTTAGGAACCCGTAAATCGTATGAATGTTGATTTGAGACAAGAAATAAGAACCAAATGCGCTAAATTCAGCAACGAATACCACACTCAGTTTACGAGCGCTTTTGATGATAAATTTACACATGATGCAACTTGGAAAGAAAGTTGTTCAAAGCAAAAAAAGGTTGTAGAAGATATTCTTTCTGTACTGTAAGTACCATATTAATTTATCAATATCTCAATCAAAAGATAATTCTCATTTCCAAATTCTATTTATTAAATTTAGAAAAGAAACATGGAACAATCCTGCTTACCAAAATTTAGAATCATTGGAAAAATTGAATGAGGGCAGCTATCTTACTGATGTAATAAATCCTCTTCTTCGAGCTGCATTGAATGGGATTTTTAATTCACATAATGTTTATTATACTACGTAAGTAATACTGTTTGATTTATTCTTGTACTTGATTTTTCATTTTATTCGGTTGTTTTATAGAGCAGAATTAGAAAGCGCAGCAAGCAAGTATAGGAGAAGCGATTCAAATAATAAGATAGCTATCGGAAAGAAGCCCGACAGTATCATGGCAATGTATATAGAAGGAATTAAGTATGAGATTATTTTTACTGAATGTTCTCGAATTATGTGTTCTGCACGTAAAAAAACCGAAGATTCAGTCAAATTATGGCGTGAACTTAATGACGCAATGACGTGGATTTGGAAGCACTGCAAGCCACCTAAGAATCAATTTAACATAATTGGAGTTCAAGTATTTGGTTTGTATAGTTAACATAATTTGAGTTCAAGTATTTGATTTGTATAGATAATTTGTTTAAACGCTATTTTATAAACGATTTTTGTTTTAGGAACTACTATGGAATTAACTATTCTTCTGCGTGACTCCAATGATCTTGTTCGATATTTCCACCTCCAAGAGGCAGAAATTCCCTTAAAACCATGCAATGAAGATGAAATCGTAAAGATCGTTAAATTACTGTTGAATCTCAGAGTATGTAGACATTTTTTTCGTTGTATTCTTTAAATATTTAATTGTAGTATAAATATTGCGATTGTAAACGAAACTTATATATGTACTGTTATTGTATATTTGTAGAATATCGCAATAATAAACTTATCTTTATTAAATAAAGCATTAACAAATAGATTGCATCATCGTATAACAGTTGGAATTACTACTGTTAATAGTCCCAAGAAAAAAACAAAAAAACGAAAGAAATAAAAATTGTTAATATATCATAATTATAGTTATAAAATAAAAACTTTAATATTATGGGTGCACTTTACGAATTGCTTAAGATCAAAATTGAGAAAAAATTTTCTATTTGTTTGATTTATTTATGACACTTAATACTGAGATACCGCATTTGATAAAAATAATTCGCTTCCCCTTTCTATAGAAATGCCACTATTATTTAAATTCATCATGTAATAAAACTCGCCTTTTTTTGGGCGTATAAGCAATTTTTTTCTGTATAGACCTTTTCGCTCTTTTAGGAAGTTTAGGTAAAATATTTGTACTATAACAATTGCCCAAACAATAACTATTTTCAGTAATTAATCTTTTGATTCTATACCCATCCTCACATACAACCTGTTTTAAATAAGAAATCAATTTAATGACATTAATTATGTCCTGCATTTTATCCCCGGTATTTAATTCATAACTGCACAGATCTCTGTCATAAATATAATATAATAAAGTTTTCAATTCTGGACGAATACTACCAAAAGTAATGTGGGAATTATTGACTAGAGCTAAATGTATCCTTATTTCCAATATATCTTTCGAATTACCAGAAAATAAATGATTCAATTCCCAAACAGGATTGAAATCAGAAAATGCATCAGAAAATATTTTTGACCACATCTGACATTTGACATGATTTTCAGAAGGATTACTTCCGATACCACGACATGATGTGGGAGTGTGCGAATGCTAAGGCCGCAAATGGTAGACAGAACCGAGTATATTTTTAATAAGAAATAAGTAACAGGTTAATAACGAGTTTTCTGGCTGTGAACATATACACTAATTTTTAAATCACATGAAATTATTTTCTTATAAATTAAATTCAATTTCCTTTTTGTTGAATTCAAAGTTCGACTTTATAATGAAAAATTTAAATGAATCTTATAAATTCCCTATGTCAAATCAAACATCAACAACTTCCTCAAAATTCCCTTAACGTTCAATCACAAAATCAACATCAACATCTTCCGTCTATTCAATTACCTCAAAATTACCTTAACGTTCAATCACAAAATCAACATCAAAATCTTCTTCAATTACAACGCAAGCAACTTCCTCTTCAACGACAACTTCAAAATCACGATCTGTCACAAGAATTTAATATTTTGAAGAATAATTTGTCGAACTACATTGATCAAAAAATTGAAGAAAAGTTTGTTAATTTGTCGAACTACATTGATCAAAAAATTGAAGAAAAGTTTGATATATTATATGACCAAATCAAGAAAGATAAGTTCTTTAACGTTAAAGATAATTCTAACGCTAACGCCAATGATCATAAAGATAATATTGATAAACAGGAATTGAGAAAGGAATTTGAGGATAGGTTAATTAATAGGCTAACTAAGCAAACAGTTACTGAACAAATGAAAGAAATGACAACTGGAGAAACGGAAACTAAACAAATGGATAAAGATAAAGGTTATAATTTTAGAAAAAGGAAATGTCATAATTAGTATATCGTGCTTCACAGTAATCGCTATAATAAAAATAAAAATAAGTGGCTATCGTTAAAAAATATAATTTTACTTTTGAAAGAAATTCGGAATTATTAAAGATACAGATTCCATAATAATAATTTAAAACTATCTGTAAGTATTTGGAGAAGGAAATAATTATTTCGAATAGGAACGTCATTATTCTTTACGTTAATCGTTATTAATAAAAATATATTATCTTTAATGACGTCATAATGTTATTTCCGGAAAAGATCATTTGACTTGCATAATAACTAATTGTTATTTTGCTATATATTTTTACATTTCTATCACTATCGACATGAAGTGCAAAGAATTTTGTTGTTCAGTATTTCAAGTAAAAATACAATGTAATGATCATATAATTTTAAAAAATATAATAATGAATCATTGTATTCCAGGTATTTGAAATAAATTTTATTAATCGTTAGATTTCTTATTTGTTTGTTAACGTTAACTTATATTTCAAACCTTTCTAGGCAAAATTTTAAAATCAAATCCTAATTGTCTTAAAGGCAAATATATTAAACTTACAAATTTTGACGGAAATAATATGATTTTTACAGTTTATGCTTTACAAAATAGCGATAATATATTTACATAATAATTATATAATTTTAAAATTTTTAGAGTCTGGATTATTTATGATTTTGAATTAATTGATATGACATTTAATGAAATTTTAAATAATATTAACGATAGTGCAATTAAATATCATAATCACAACTTATTATCCTAGTTCATTTAAAATACTCAAAATGTTTGTCTAAAGTGTAAATAAATTCAATGAATTTAATTAATAATCAATATACTTAATCATATTTATTTCATAAACTTACAATGCTTTATCTTCATTTTCCATTGATTTCATTGAATCATTGAATTTATATGTAAAAATAGTATTTTTATAAATTGATAATATGTTATATAGAATCTAAACGTTAACCAATTTAATGTATATTTAATGTACAATTATTAAACTCCGAATCTCCGAAAAGTATTAATATTACTATTTTTAGAAAAAATACTTTTATAAATAATGTGAAGTTCTGATAGTACTGTACAAGTTTATCATTGAAAAAAAAAACATTTTTAAAATGAAATATTATCTTCGATCGCAAGATTCAAAATACCCATGTGAACAACCACCATATGCCGTATCACTACCACAAGATTCACAAAGTGACAGTTCAGAAGATGAAATTATATATTTTCAGAATTTAAATGATACTTTAATAAAAGAAAATGAACAGTTTAACGAAGAAATCAATAGAAAAGATACTGAAATACATAAAATCAAGCAAGAACGAAATAATTTACGTAATGAAAATATCCAATTAAGACAACTAATTCAAGATCTTAGAATTCAAATACTAAATTTACAAAACGATATAAACTTTGTTAGAAATGTCATTTTCTGTTTAGGAGGTTTCTTCATGAGCTGGGTAGTTTTCTATATGTATCGAAGGATACCTTTTGAAAAGTTCTAAATTAAGCAGTTATTATTAAAACTAATATCAAGGAAAAAATTTTTAGCAACATTCAACTATGATTCAAGGTAAACCAAATTTTTAATAAATACCTTAATCAAATTAAACTTATTTCGACATTAGATGTACAAAATTCATTTGACAAATCCATGTTTTTAATCAGAAATAACAAATAGTTATTTTCAAAGAAAGGAGTAATATCATATTAATCGAAAAAACTTTACAAGAAAACATCGATTTAAGAAAATTTACAAAGAAGTATTAAACAAAGTTCTTTACTTGTTTATATTCGTGAAAATAATGAATTAAAAACACTATAAAGTATCTCGTTTGAAATATATTTATGTTATTATAATCATGTTTGTAAATGATAACAAATGTATTATGAATACTAATTAGAAAAAATCCGATAAAAAGTTTCATGTTCCGGATCTTTATCCGGCAAATTTTTGCGATAACTTCCTATGCATCGGATCTTTAGCCGTTAAAATTTGATTTTTATTTTCAGCCCTACTAATTTGATTTTTTTTTATATATAAACTGGTTTTAAATCTCTTGTTGACGGTATTAAATAAATTGATAACGATAATACAGTATCTCAGATACTTAATTTTATATAACGATAATAATGGAACGTCGTTTTGAAAAGTCATTAGTGTTAGGCTCTTGTGGATGCATTGATTATATTCTTTGTGATCTTTGTAAAAATCCAAAACCAGAAACGATTCATTATTTTGAAAACTGCGATCTATTTGAGTGCGAAGAAGCTGAACCTCACGATCATTATATTTGCAAAATATGCAAAACCTTATTATTTGCGAAAAAGGTATCATTAACGTCAATTTTTATTTAAAAACTTTAATAATATAAAACAAATAAATTTATTATATTATAACAGTATAAACATGAAAGTGATGAAACAATTGGAATATTAATTTTACAAGACGGGAGCAACAAACTAATATCAGAAGAAAAATTTAGTGAAGAATTGAAATGAAATTACTGTATGATTCCAATTGGAGGAGGTTATACAATACTCCAAATTTGTTCATTATCATTTGACAAGAATAAATATTAAAGTAAAACTTGATAGTATGTGTAACTCTTAGTTATATAAATGTTGCGGTTCGTGATTTCTGTTGCTTAATCAAAACAATCAAGATGTTTATAGTTACTGATTTGAATATGAATAATCGTACTAAATACGATTATCGTCCAAAAAGTGAACGAAGAAGTATACTTCCTTATTCTGAACGTAGAAAAATAGCTTCGCGTAAGTATCGAAGATCTATTAACGATGCTAAAAATTACGTTAGAGAATATGGTATCAAATTTACAAATGAACAAGAATTAACTCAAAAGGTAGAGTATATATATG
>DATFCH010000446.1:0-2349 GCA_035253345.1 Nitrososphaeraceae archaeon | reverse complement strand
TCTATTTGTTTAAGATTCAAATTTTAGATTTTTTATTTGGAATTAAAAGTATTTTTTTCTTATAAAGGAAAATTATGGTTGTTATTATTATTGCTAATGAAACTATGCTATAAATAATAGTAGAATTTGCATTATTAATTTTATTCGTAACACCTTCCGTATCTAAGTCAAAAGTTGCGATAAGAGGATTATCTTCGTATTTTTCATCTCCAGCTATTTTGGTAAGAAGAGATAATGAATATTTACCTTCATTTTTAAAAATATATGGATAACTCATATCGGCAAATACATAAAATTTGTATGGCACTTGGTATACTATTTTCTTTGTATTCTTGTCTGTTATTATCAAAGATACATAAGTATTACTTACATCATTTCTATTTTGTTGAACATTTAAATTCAAAAGTGTACTATCATCATTTACCTTCGGGTTTTTGGGATATGGGAGAAATCCTATTTGATACCCATCTTTTTCTACAAATTCAGAATTAGGTGTACCTGGATATATATGAGCATAGGCTAAATTGTTAGAATTATTCTGTAAGGAATAACCATAATAAAATATTGTTATTAATAGAATTGTGGAAAATAATATTAAATAATGCTTTTGTATCAATAGATATATTTTATAATTACGATATAAATATAATTTAATATATTTTTTTAAACTTTAACTTAAATATCTTTTGACACTGTTTGTTTGGAGTAGAATAATTATCAAGTAGCAAAAGTTTATTTTAATGTAGTTATCTCAAATTCAGCATATTCTGGTTCAATAGGCTGAAATTGAATTCCACCAATACCTAATTTTCCTATAAAAGAACTGTTAGGTTCAAGTTTATATGAAGCTGGTTCAACTCCCCATGAAGAATGAGTAATACTATTTTGATATAAAATTTTATCAGAAATAGAATTACGTATACTAAATGAATAATCTATATGTTCCTGATTTATCTCGCTTTTTTTATCCACAAATATTATTTTGAATATAGTTTTTTCGTTGGTTGGTGTAGCTGGTGCCGAGGATGGAGGAATCCAACTTATATAGGCTTCAATATCATCATTCAAATTCTTTTTCACAGTTCTGAGATTATCAGTTACAATGACTTTACCTTTCATCCAGTTATAGTTTGCAGATTTGAAAAAATACTCTCCAGGGTTGTCAAATTTATAAGAAAAAGATCCTTTCGGTTTGATATTTCCAGATTGTGCTACAATGATATCTCCGTCGTTAGAGGTTACTATAATATTATGAGCTATGTTATCAGCATTATACCATTTTAACTCTTCTCCCGTCTGAAGTGGATATTCGGTTATATCAAAAAATCTATATCTACTAGAATCACTTGATCCTGGAACTATAGTTATTGTTTCTTCTTGTGCATGAACAATAAATGATCCATAATATGAAACAAAAAAAGCTAAAATTAAAAAGGATATACATATTAAATTAGTATTGGTTTTACATACATGCCAATTGAATGTGGACATCAATTGAATAGAATAGCGATAATATTTATTTAAATTTAATTCTTTGAATTTCTTAGGTTATCTAATAATACCATATCAGTCTCTATAATATTCAGTTAATTTGATTAATATAAGTCCTTTCAGACTTTAAATTAATTCTAAATATGAATATTGATAATGAAATAAACAAAAACAAAAACAAAAGAAATTATTTGTTAATTACTGTAATTATAATGGCATTTTCATTATTTAGTATTGTTTTATCATTTTTTCTTGTATCTTTTATTCTAACTGATAATAAAAACAGTATCGAAAATAGTACTTCCAATCAAATTATAGAGAGTAATCGTTTGGATTCTCAGAGAGGTTCAGTGAATAATGATACGAATAATCTCATAGATGAAAAACAGATTCCAACAAAATATGTTCAACATCTATGCGGTTCCTCTTTTGAAAAAATATCTGAATTTATAGTAGAATATTCTATTCCTTTTCCTTGTTCCCAACCGGTTGGTATAACAATTGATAATAATGATAAGGCATGGATTGCAGCTACTTGGCCTGGTTACCTCGTTGTCTTTGATCCTAAGATAAATTATTTTTCAGAGTTCATAAAAATTCCTAGTTGGAAAACCAAAGGAATGTTTGGTTCTATGATATGGGGAATGAAATTTGATAAAAATGGAGATTTATGGTTTACCGATCAGGAACACAATGCAATATGGAGATACTTTGTAAATGATAAAAAATTTGAAATGTATAAAATACCTACAAGAGGAGCCTATCCTTCCTCTATAGAATTTGATTCGGAAGGTAATATTTGGTTTTCTGAAATTTTTGGTAAAAAACTTGGGTCTTTAAATCCTATTTTAACTGAAA
>DATFCH010000445.1:0-2282 GCA_035253345.1 Nitrososphaeraceae archaeon | reverse complement strand
TATCTTAGTATGAAGAGGAATACAACAGCAACTTCTTAATACAATTTTTACATTTTATATTGTTATTTAATAATTTATTAGTATTACAAACATAACCTATCTTTTTCGATATTACAGTAATTCACTACTAACAATCATTATTTCTTTATAAATCTAATAAGAATTCAAAATGGGATTTATTTGTAACCATTCTCATTTATTATAAAAAAAATTAGTTGATACTGGTTCTGTTATTTTATTTTATTTTATTTTTTGGTTTATATTTACCGAGCAATAAAGAGTTTGTTACAACAGTTACCGAGCTCATAGCCATTGCCAATCCTGCAAGTATTGGTAGCCAACCAAATACACCTAGTCCGAATATAGGTACTAATGCTCCAGCTGCTATAGGTATTAAACCAGTATTATATGCAAATGCCCAGAACAAATTTTGTTTTATCTTTGATACTGTTTTTTTACCTAAATCTAGTGCAGTTACAACATCTCTTAGATCATCTTTTATTAGTATGATTCCGCCTGTTTCTTTTGCAACATCAGTTCCAGAACCTATCGCAATTCCTAAATCTGACCTTGCCAATGCAGGAGCATCATTAATACCATCACCAATCATAGCAACGACTCTACCTTCTTTTGTTTTCAGTTTTGCTATTACTTCTTCCTTTTGTTGTGGAAGAACCTCGGCTATTACTCTGTCAATACCAATTTGGGATGCTACTGCATTCGCAGTTCTTTCATTATCTCCAGTAAGCATTATTACTTCGATTCCTTTAGATTTCAAAGTTTTAACTACCACTTTCGCATTTTCTTTTATAGTATCGGATATAGCTATTATACCTGAAAGAGTATTATCTATAGCAACTAAAACTGCAGTTTTACCCTCTATTTCAAATGCAGAAAGTTTTGATTTTATGTTTTCAGTAACTGCAATCTGATTATCTTCCGTCATCTTTCTATTGCCAATCAAAATTGTATGATTGGAATATGTAGCCTTAAGACCATGTCCTGAAATAGCTTCAAATGAATCAAGGTTAGTAATTGTTGGAATACCAATTTCTTTTGCTTTTCTGATTACTGCCTGTGCTAAAGGATGTTCTGAACCAGACTCTGCTATTGCTGCAAGTCTTAGTAATTCTTGTTCTCCTACTTCTTCTGTTAAAGATACCAAATCAGTTACAGATGGTTTTCCTACAGTTAATGTACCAGTTTTATCAAAAACAATAGTATTAACTTTATTTGCTATCTCTATATGTTCCCCTCCTTTATACAATATGCCATTCTCTGCACCTTTACCAGCTCCCATCATAAGAGCTGCTGGAGTAGCTATACCTAATGCACAAGGACATGCAATTATCATTACAGAGACAAATGCAAGAATAGAATATGTCAAACCCGCATCACCTATAAGGTACCATCCCAAAAATACCCCTATTGCTATTAGTACTATAGATGGAACAAAATATTTTGCAACTTGGTCTACCATTTTTTCTAATTTTGCCTTTCCTGTTTTTGCTTCTTCTACTAAGGTAATTATCTGTGAAAGTACTGTATCTTGTCCTACCTTCGTCGCCCTGACTTTAAGAAGACCATTCTTGTTAATTGTAGCACCTATTACTTCATCTCCTTTTGTCTTATCTACTGGAATACTTTCACCTGTTATGGCCGATTCATCTACAGATGAATTTCCTTCAATTACTAAACCGTCTGTTGGAACTCTCTCACCTGGTCTAATGACCATTAAGTCATTTTCTACTATTTGTTCAACTGGAATTTCTATTTCCTTATACGCTTTTGTTATTGATTTTAATCTAGAATCGTCGAATTTTATGAAGTTTTCATTAACATTATTATTATTTTTGTTCACCTGATTTCCTTCATTTATTACAAGTCTTAGCACTCTAGCAGTCCTCGGCTTCAAATCAAGTAATTTTCTTACAGCGTCTGAAGCCTTTTCCTTTGTTTTTGTTTCAAGCAATCTTCCTATTAGGATTAGAGTAATTATTATTGCAGCTGTCTCAAAATATACAGCAGTAAATGGAAAGTATCCAGGAACAATAGTCACAATTGCACTATATACATAAGCAGCTGTAGTTCCTATAGCTATTAATGTATCCATGTTGGATGCTTTCGCTTTGATTCCATCCCAAAATCCTCTATAAAATCGCCATCCAATCCAGAATTGAATTGGAGTTGCTAATGCCAAAAGTATGTAATTTGTATATTCCATCATTACCATTGGAAAGAAATGTCCTAAACTAGGAATCATATGTGGTAAACTAAGTATT
>DATFCH010000444.1:0-2944 GCA_035253345.1 Nitrososphaeraceae archaeon | reverse complement strand
ACTATTTTCTAAAACCAGATCATTGTATGATTGTAACAGATGAAGGCCAAGATATAGATGGTAATATTTCTGGTAAAATACTTTCTTATGCTGTATGCTCTTTGTGGACACCAAATGAAAAGGAGATAAAGTGAGAGACAGGTATGTCTAATGATAGCGATAATAAAAATATAATTGAAAAAGCAGCAGATACTATGGGAAATGCGATTGAAAAGGCATCTGATATTGTTGATAATACCACAAAATTTCAAAAACTCAGTAAACTGAAATCAGGTTATATGGAACGCGATGAATTCAAATATTCCAATCTCCATAAAGGATTTTTCTGTTACAATTGCATTTATTGGATAGATATGGGAGGGGGAAAATGTATGATAGTAGATAATAAAGGACCTGATTCATTTGGTAAAGTTTCAGATGTAATTGCACCATATGGTTGTTGTAATGGCTATGAACCAGATTATGATGAAATCAATGAAGAAAAAGAGAAAGAAGTAATAGTAGATAATAATTAAACGAATGAAAATTATAATATTAGGGTCTTAGTTGTAAATATAAAATTTTTTTTATATCGTATCATTTCATTTCATTTCATTCAAGTCTCTTTTCTTTTTTCGCTGTATATCTTGATTAGGCTAAACTTGAATCTATATTATAAGAGATACATAGTTGCTGAAAAATATATTAGCTCTTTGAAAAAGACAATATACATAGTTTAGTACGATAAATATGGAATAGGCAGAGATCTAACATTATTTACACTCATCATTAGAAGAGTTCTATCAATAGAAAGAATATATTAACATATTAATTTTTGGTTAAAGCGGATGTGAATAATTTTTTAAACCAACAGAGTAGAATAAAAGATATAAGATATTTTAAAATAACTTGTTTATTTTTTCAGTCAATTCTTTATGTTGTGCGCCTTATATAAGCATCTTTACAATATCCCGAACAAAAATGACTACTATGGTAATTATCGTTTAAAGGCGCCTCACAGTTGAGACATTTGAATTTTCCATTATTATTCACTCTATGATTACACCACATTATAATTCTCGAATTCAAAAAATACTACATGAACGCTATTCTTTACTAATATTTTGTTTTGCTAATTTTATACATATTTCTAAATCTTCTCCTAGGTAGATCTCCATAATTTTGGATGTTTTTTGGGCAGATTCTTCTGAAACAGATTTAATATTTTCAACATTAAATCCTTCCTTCATTTTCTGCAATTTCTTCAATTATTACTTCCATTTCTCTTTGTTGTTGATCTGCTTCATTTTTCATAGAGTTTAATTTTTTTTTATATTCTGTTTTTAACAATCCATTTGATCTTAGTTCCTCTACAGCTTTTTGCATGGCTTTTTCTAACCCAATTGCTTTACCAATTTTTTCTTCAATCAATTTTTTTCCTATCAAATAATCTTATTAAAAATAATACAATAAAGTTAATAACAATATGTTAATAATTAAAGTAATATATAAACTACTAAGAAGTAATCATCTTATAATGAAATATTATTCATATTCTTAAAACATATGTTAAACAATTAATACCAGAAAGGTAAACATGAGAAAGAACTATGATTCACAATCATCATCATTTCAATTAGAAAACGATGAAATAATTCTTCTCATTGTAATTGCATTTTCTATGGCAGTAGGAATTTTATTGCCTTCTTTTGGAATCATTTTTGAACCATTTCTTTTGATATGGTTAGGAGTTTTATTATTTTTAAATCTAATAAAAATGGATCTGCAACAATTAGCAGATAGATTCAAAAAACCCTTTCCATTGATAATATTTACTATCATTAAGCTTATAGCAATTCCTTTGCTCTTATATGCAGCTACAAGTATAGTTTATCCATCGTTGGCACTTTCTGTACTTTTACTTTCAGGAGTATCTACAGGTCTTGGAGCACCATTTGTTATCAATGTATTTGATAAAAGCAATAGGTTACCACTTGTAGTCGGAATGATAATTTTTACTTCGATTGCTGTGCCATTTATTTTACCTTCGTTAGTATTTCTTTTAGTTGACGTAAATAAATTTGAAATTCCCTTTGGAGATATGATGATATTATTGACAGAAGCTCTTTTTTTGCCTTTATTTGCAGGATGGTTAGTAAAAAGTAAAGTACCAAGAATAGCAAAGAAATTAGAAGAAAAGTCTTTTATTCTATCTATGATTCTGATATCCTTTATGAATTTTGGAATATTTGCAAAATATTCTGATTATTTTTTTTCGGAATATTCGCTAGTAGTAACAATGACTATTGCAGCATTTGTTTTGTTCTTTATCTATGGATCGATAGGCTATATTTCAGCATTACTTCTTGGAAAAAAAGATAGATCATTTAGAATAACTGCCTTTGTAACTATGAGTTATGTAAATAATATTTTAGTAGTGGTATTTGCTTCTAAATTTTTTGGTAGTGAAGTTGCTGCTTTGGCAGCATTTTATAATTTATCGTATTATGGTTTGATAATACCAATGAAGAAAATATTTTTTATCTAATAAGTGAATGTGAATGAAGGAGTATAATTGAATATTGTTTATGATAATGAATTTGTTTATTGTAATTACGAGAATAATATTTTTGTTTACATCTTTTTATAGATATAAATTTCAAATGGAAAACCTTTCCTAATATAATGAGCAAAATAAAGGAGGTAATTGAACATTTTATCTAACATAAATATAAAACCCAATTATAGAATGAGAAGGTAATAATATCATTATTGAAGAATGACAAGACAAATGAAAAGAGAGCAAAAATAATTCACGATAATATCAATGCTGGTGGCGGAAGTGAACGTCTAGCTTTTGCAACTATAGAATTACTAAATAAGATGAATTTTGTAGTTGATTTGGCAACACTTCAAAAACCAAATTTAGAGAAAGCAGAAGAAAATTTTGGAAATGATACATCAC
>DATFCH010000443.1:0-5196 GCA_035253345.1 Nitrososphaeraceae archaeon | reverse complement strand
TGTTAAATTTGGTATCCAAAATCAAATAATGCAACTTGTCTTTCTTAGATATTATCTGTTTGTCTATACTCTCTGAGTTTGGAAAAAAAGGAGGTCCAATTGACAGAAATAGTACAATTTGTTATAACTTGAAGAATAAACTATTACGAAACTAAAAAATAGATATTTTAATATGTTAAAATAAAATGTAATATTAAAGGAAAATAGTTATGGAAAGACTAACTGACCTTTAACATCCCATTATGCTCAATTAATCGAGGTTCTCTGGAGTTATCTTTGGAGGTATTGTAAATTACCTAAATTAAAATAAAAAGATTAACCTTCAATCTATCGCTAGTGCTAACAACATATAAGAGAAAAAACTATTTTCAGGTCGTTTAATTCGCCTACATTTAGTCAAAACAAAAATTATTCTAAATCTTTATTACCAATATATAATATTTTATGCAATAAACCAGTTTCTGAAATACAACAACAACCAGATAATGAATTCATTGATTCATTATCTGGATGATTGAATCAAGTTTTCCTATTACTGATATAAATTAACTCGACCCAAGTAATTAAGAGTTAAAAAAAATGCCAATAATGAAATATTTCAGGAAATTTGTCATACTCTATAGAAAGAATGATCAACTTTAAAAAAATAAGGATATTTTTAGTCTATTTTCCTATATTGGTGGTTGGAGGTGTGAACTTCATTTTCCTACCCCTTAATCCTGCTACTAAAATTTGTATTCCAGTTATAAGAATTGCTATTCCTATCAAGAAGCCTACAAATGCAAAACCAAAAGCTGGTGATACCATTATCGCTATAGCGATACCAAGAGATACGATTCCTGTGCCTATACTAAAGAATCTATCAAATTTAGTCTCTGCTTTTTCTCCTACTCCATGACTTATTCTACCAATTCCATCAAAAAATAATGCTAGGCCTATCAAGAAAATAAGAACAAGAGTCGCTCCCACCGGAAATGCTAATGCCAAACCAGCCAATATTATGACTAGAACTCCTAAACCTATACTTGCAAGACGAGACTTGCTCTTTGAGAAAATACCTGTGATTATTTCTTCAATTCCTACTATAAAAAATAACAATGAAACAAAATATACCAATGTTATTGTAGCCAATCCAGGGTTAGCAATAACAAATAATGATACAATAATTGCAATAGCGCCTAAAATAATTTGGGCTATACGCATCCATCCATGCGTTCTGGAATTAGATTCTTTCATCATTATGTAATTGAATATAAGTTGTATTCTAAATAGATTTTTGTAGATTTTTCCAAAAAAAATTCACTTTTTCTTTATTTTGTGCTTGAAAAGCGAATTTGGAATTTCCTTTATCTCACCAAGACGAAGATAATTTAAACATTTCAAATAAGTAATTTAATTTAAAAATAAAAAAGGAAAGGATTTTTGTCTTATTGAGAATCAATTGATGGATCTAAAATCCTTTTATATACTTCTTTACCATCATTCCTAATTATACGTAGCAATGTATTGTTATCAATACTAATATCAGAGCATGCATCTATTCTCTTTTCACTCCAAAATACAATATTTATAAAATGTTGATTTAGCAAAACTAACCCTTTTTCAATCCCAAAATTTTCTCCAAATACAACTATATTTTCTCCATCTCTTATTATCTTAATTATGTGGCAATATTGTTCTAATTCATAATTTATTGTTTGATTTACTAATCAATTTCTTCTTTTTTCATTTTCATTAGTCTAAGTCTTTCTAAATAATAATCAAATCTTTCTCTTTTCTCTTCTAGATTTATAGGAATTCCTCTATGTAAAGAAGTACTAATTTCAAGCCTGTGGTCATAAATATGGTCAAGAATTCTTCTTATTTTTAATCTTTTTAAAAATTTTAAATAAATGATAGATAATGCAATTACTATAATACCTATGATTATCATATAAAATGGATCAGAATAGATAATTGTCCAAAACTCCTGAAATTGTTCTGAAATCGAAAGTATATAACCTCTAAAGGATTTGTATATGCTACCTTGATCATATACTACAAATATTCCATATTTTTCGTGTATATCAGGCATTACTGTATCAGTAGTATTCAATTTAATACTTACAAGCGAGCCACCACCTTGAACAATTTTAGGAATTGTAACATTTAGGATATTATCATTAATTTTCTCAATTCTGATATTTTCAGTAGTAAAATTGTTATAACTATCTATGATATGTTGAGAAACTACTATCATAGTAATATTAGTTGCCGTTACCTTTCCGTTATTCTTGATCGTAATATCTGTTTCAGATTTATTTTGTTGATTTTGGTTAATATCTATTTGAAGATTAGGTTTATTGAAAGTTTCGTTAAAAAAAGTGCTAATCCCAGTAAGAATAAAACCACTACTAAGAATTGCAGGAATAAGTATGGGTAATAATGATTTCCAATTTGTAATCTTTGTATTTGGCAACTAATTTTTCAAAATACAGATAGATAAAGTTGTCTCTCAATCTAATATAATAAAAACAATAAAAAAGTTATTCAAATAAAATTATTTTTTAACTTTGTTTATTCTTTCAATAACATGCTCATTACTTTTAACAAAGTCTTCAAAAATATCTGTAGTCTCTTTTAGATATGTTTCCATATCGTCAATATTATTAGCGATATTTTTTTCAATATTTTCAGCAATGTTTTTAGCGTTTTTAGTACACCAATCAGAAAAATCATTAATTGTTTGAAGATAAGACGAACTTGTACTGGTTGCAACATCTAGTTTTTCCATTTGTTTAATTAGTTTGTCTAGTTGTTCTGGGGTTACCATAATATTATATTTCTAAATCGTTCTAATAAATGAAATATAAATTTCAATATTCGAAGCGAGTTTAATGAAAATAAGAGAGAAGAAGTAAAACAACGTTACAAAAATAGTATTATAGTTTTACAACAAGAAATTATTGATTTAGAATAATTTTCTATACATCCAAACTTTCTCTTGCTATACCACAACTTTGAGAACCTATTGCTTGATATTCTTCATCTCTTACTATAACTTCATTTCCTTGATTATCAATACCTGTTTCTGTAACTCTAAATTTATTATTTCCTCATGATCTTTTCTCATGTGATCTATTTTTAATTCGTCCTTATTATAACTCATCTTAGTCAGTCTTTCCTTTATTAGTCACACAATCCAAACACCATTGTTCGTCTTCAATTCCTCCATTGCTTTTAAAATAGACTTCAACAAAAATGCCTATATCCCTATCACAATATGGCATTTTCCTGTATAATTATGGGTAACGCTCACTTTATGATTTTTCTCCTAGTTTCATTAGATTCAATCTTGTTGTTACTTCCGGAATAGCTTAGACAATATAATGATATTATCTCGCTATGATATTCAAAATAACGAATCAAATCATACTCAGAATATTATTGATATAATTAAATATTTCGGCGTCTAAAAAATACCTTGTACTAGGAAAAAATATTATAATTTATCTCAAAGTTTTATAAATAATATAGAACTTTACTTCATAAATGTGAGGTTTATTGAGGCTCATGCTCTACACATGTCCCCTCGTCTGGTTTTTCAGTCGAACGAACTCCAAACAAAACCTCATACTTCTATGTTTTATAAAAATATGTATGCATAATCTATTTATTTTCTTAATTATTATCTATTCTTTCATTTGTTATCCATTGTACTCAGTTGTCAAATCAAATGACATTTTATCTCAAACTATTATTACTAATAGAGATCTCCTTTGAATGGTCTGAGATAAACAATCAGAACCTGTAAGCACATACTTCCGGAGAATCATTTTGCAACCATATACCTCACTCATACATATTCTCCGGAGGTTTGTTCAATAATAAAATAATTTATCTGAAAGTTTTATAAATAATATAGAATTATTTTTTTTGAATAAAAACTTACTATTTTCAATTTACCGGAGAATAGAATAATGTCAGTAGGAAAAACTATTCTCCGGTTGTTTAATCAATTAGAAAATTATTTTAAATTCCACTATACTCTTTTATCTTAATGCTTAAATCTAATAGTCATACTATTCTCCTACCTGTCTGTCATAAGTATAAACCATCAATCTTACAGAGAATGAATGTGATTACTCGGTAAAAGTAGGATTATTCTCTGGAATTAATTATGATATTCTGCTATGCATATAGTCTTCTTTGTTATTTTTTTCATACGAATCTAACAAATCATTCAAGATAATTTCATAACTTTCTACGTTATAGTTACGTTTCGAGAACGTCACTAACCTATGCCAGAGCTGTTCTGATATGGCTATTTGTCTAGTTTTGGGAGCTGCTGGTTTTAGACTACAAAGATTTCCTAAGGAATCATTATTTAAGTCCTCTTAATCCCATACTTAATTCACTATTTCACTTTCTTTAGTGGAGTTAGTTTTAGATTGTTCTTCTTGTTGTTTATACTTCAACATGATTCCCCATTTTTCAAGGACTGATTTTCTTGTCATATCTTTAACTTGATTAATTATTTGAAATGTTGTGTGTTATTGACAGAATTATTATTGTTATTACTATCTTCTTTCTTTTCCTTTAAATATTCCCATTTATACAATTCGTTAAAGCTCAATTTTCTGAACCTGGATAATCTTTCTTCCCAAGTTTCACCTTCTACTGCATGAGCTTCTCTACCATAATCCTTTACGACAAAACTGCATGGATTAGTTTTAGTGATAATATTTTCTTCAAGTATCTGATTTAGATTTCCTTCTGTCCAAGGTAGTGTGTATACTTCTTCAGAACTTAAAATACCTGTTGTAACTTCAGAGAATGATTGGGTTTTATCGTCATAATATTTTTCTAATCAAGTATTAAAAAGTGATATATAAAATAATTTGATATAAAAATTAAGCCAAAATCCAAATGAATAGATCTGAATGACAAAAGTACTGGGCTAAGTTGTCCAATATACAATTCGATAATTTTGTAGTTTTATAATTTACTAATCCTTGTAGCTGTAATTGCTAAAATTGTTTTTATTCTACATCCTTCGCCTTAATTATTTTAAGGTTTTAATATTGTATTGCTGTTTATAATATTGATCTGTTAGTAATTCTTTTATTAAAAAAGAAAAGGCTAAAGAAAAATTTGTGGGAAAAAACCGAGGAAGATATTCAAAATACTTTGAAAATACTTCTGATAATACAATTG
>DATFCH010000442.1:0-3757 GCA_035253345.1 Nitrososphaeraceae archaeon | reverse complement strand
TCTATTTTTATTTCTTTTATTTAGTTTCATTTCATTATTATTAAAGTATATTGAATGAATAGCTGAAAGATTATAGAATAGATAATTTTAAAAATCAATTCATATATTATTTTATTGATCTATGATTTCATCTGAATTAGAAGAAATATTTGGCGAAGCAGTAAATGAAGCAATTCAGGGGATACCAGCAGTTTGCAATGGACTTGAAGGACTAAAAGACTATGTAAATAATGAAATGGATTTTTGTCTTGGTGTATTAATGGCTACTATCCAAGAAAGATATATGTGTAAACTATTAGACAAAAGAAAGTTTACAAAGGAAGAAGTATTATCTACAATTCCATATATTACTGCAAGTATATACGAAAAGATTCCAAAATTAAAGGAAGAAATTAAATTAAAACTTACCTAGATCATAATAATATATTATCAAAAATATTTTAATTTAATTTATATCTTATATAAAATTATATTTAATGCGAGTGATATAGAATACCCTTTCGTTTTTTATATTATAAATCCGTTAAATACTACAATTATAATTTAATAATAATGGAAGTTATCATGATTCCAACATTGAAAGTAGAAACGGATGATGAAATGAATAAAGAATCAATATCCTCTAGCAAAAAAGTAAAGGATAACGATAATAATTAAGATAATGATTCCTAAGAGAAAGAGTGATATGGAATTAGAGAATAAATTTGGAATTTTTATAGTTGTTATTTATGTATCAATCAAAAAGGATTGTGATCTACAAATGTATACGATTTGATAAGATTATATTTATTTGTATAACTCAAACCAATCAGGTATGTAAATCTTTTCAAAAATGAAGATGAAATAGTCTTAACATGACCGTTATATCTGACAAATTATCAGAAAATAAAAATAATACCATGTAAACTTGAGTACTTTTTGTCCAACCGAAGTAGATAGGTTGTTCTGTATATTATATTTGATGAATTAGAATCAGGATCAAATACTGTATATAAAAAATGATTTACAATAACAATAACCTTATTAATTTGTATTTCTTAAAACTGATATGAAGGAAATAAGTATTTATGCAAAATCAGAAGACCTTTCTAAGGTAGTTGGTATCCTTCGCAAACATAACGTTGGTGGTTTAACATTTTTTGAAATAACTGGTGCTGGTAGATCAAAACGGGAGCCGGTTCCAGAAAGAGTTCGTATGTATATGACAGGGAGAATGATCACCCCAGAATTTGTAAAAAAAACTAAAGTAGAAGTGATTGTAACTGATTCTTTAGCAGATAAAATTGTAGAAGATATATTAGACAATTTATACCCAAATACTGAACCACATGGCATGATCTTTGTTAAGGAAGTCTCTGGTGCCTATGAAATAGGAACTAAACTACAAGGAGAAAGTGTATTAAGTCCTAAATAAGTTATTTTTATAAATATATTATTCTATGGATTAAAGTTAGCTGTATTAATTTTAATTTATTACTTATAACTGATTCATAAAGAATTATTCTTTGTAAGTCTTGTATAACATGTTTATAAATAAAGAATTACATTCAATTTTAGACATGAAATAGGCTAAATTCATTATTTCATTGGATGTATTGATATAAACACCAATCAATCATTAAAGACTCTTTACTATTATCTAATTAGGAGAATAATTTCCATGGAAAGATTTGCTATGTTAATAGTTATTAATAATTATATTCTAGTAAATTCTGTTATATTTAGATGGTTTTCTACGACATATAAAAAACAATCAGATAATGAAATCAAGTCAGAATTGGAGTATTTGGTTTTATGATCAACGTAGTTATAGAGGTAAAGAAGATGAATCACCATCCTAAAAGGTTTAGTGTTTATAGTCAATTGAAAATTGATTTAGCTACTCATGATATCAAAGTATAAGTAAATATGGCATAAAATTAGCAAGTGGTATTAAAAAATTCAATATAGACAATAGATAGAATAAAATTTATATTCTTTCAACTAAATTCTTTTTCCAATATTTGGATTAATTTAAATCTCAAATTTAGAAAATTTTATGATCGTTAATACCCGAATTATATTAAAAAATAGAATGAATAAATGAAACTAACGATAGAGAGAATTTAATAGAAAATAAATATTCATTTCTACGTATCTTTAAATTTCTATTATATATTTGAATATTTGTTTTCATCAATAAAATAATTTTCTTTTATTATATTAAAAAATTACTAACCTAAAAAAGAATAATAAATTTGATATTTATTTTTTATTTCCATTCCCAAATAAGACCTGATTTCTTTCCATCTAACCAAGATTTGTATTCATATAAACCTACTAGATTATCAAGGAAGGCAAGTTTTCCATTAGAATCGGTTTGAAAATTATAATACCACGATATGTATCCGTTCCATTTTTATTAGTTGTTCCTAAATCTTGACCAGTATAGGTTGGAATTTCGCCATCTGTTGTCATTATAATACCAGTACCAGTACTAGTAGAAGTATTACCACTATTAGACCTATATGTCGTTATAAAATTAGATTTATCAGTAACATTTCCAACATTCTTTAAGATTCCAGTCGCAGTATAAAAATCCTGAGTTTTAATAAAACCGCCTTCAACATTTAGAACAATTTCGTCTCCTTGTAAATAGGTTCTCCAAATAACTGAGTTAAATTAGTTGTCGTTGTAATTTTTGAATATTCATCTTGTATATTTTTTTGTGCATTCACAACTGATATTTCATCAGATAAATACATAGAGAATCCGATTAGGAAAATCATTGTAAAGATTATTTTTTTAGCCATAAATGTGTATTAATATTGATTTTACTGATTTATATCATTTATTACTACTAGAATTGGACTCTGTTAACTTAAAATAAATACCTCCTTTATTAGGCAAGATATTTCGTATTATTATAGTATTATTATACACGAATACAAATAGTTCTATTCACACATATATAACCAATATAGTAATCTTGCATTTTTCATGCAAGGATAGTATTCATTCAACAGACTCGGTTTTTTTCCTAAAATTGCCGTATCCATTCTATCAAACAGGCTCTCTTCAACTAATGTGTACAGATAGTACTTCACATTTAGTACTTGGCGAGATTCCGTATATCTTCCTACCATAAAAATAAACACTATGTCGTATTTTACTATCAACGTGAAGAATTGTCTAGCAACAAGCATATTTCTTTTCCCAGAAATGTGTTTTCCAAGTATTATGTTATGTACAGATTCTATTCATATTGATAACAATTAGTAGTGTTCCCAGCTAATCTGAATAACAGTTTCATCTATAATGAAAACACAAATTCTCTCTCATAAAAATGATGTTAACTAAATTTCTGAATCAAATTTCAGACAGACACTTTTTAATCTTCTAAGATCCATTCCAGCAAATCTATAAGCAGATCATACTCTTTTGCCTCTTCACATTTATCTAAAGGTATTTGACAGTTCTTGGAATGCTGGAACCTAATTTTTTGTAGTTCCTCAATTTTGTTTCGAATTTCTTGTTCGCTTCTCAATACTCACCACCTAATCCATATATATCTAAACCATTGTTGGAAAAGATATTCCAAGAACACATTTATTTATTTCAGTATATAATAAATAATTTAATTCTTTTATTAACTTTTATTTTTCAATAGGATTTCCAATGATATTACCTAATCTGACTATGAATCAATCACAAGTCTTTATGTTTGGATACGGAGTAACTACTTTTAGACTACTTTTAGAATAAACCATATAAAATG
>DATFCH010000441.1:0-3012 GCA_035253345.1 Nitrososphaeraceae archaeon | reverse complement strand
TTAATTACTCTGTCAAAGGATTCTATAATCCCAAAACGTTATTGGAATATGTTAGAAGTTATCCAACCGAAATTGGATTCTTAATTATAGAATATAAGATGAAACACGTGACAGGCTGCGAGTTAGTGAATGAAGTAGACTCTATTAACCTTAGAATCAAAATGGCATTTCTTACAGGTTATGACAATATCGTCAACAATAAACTCGAATTGGAAATCATCAAGAAACTGATTACTCTAACTCGAATGCTGAAACTATTCTGCAATTATATTGTATTTTATATCTTGGGCAAAATTAGGCTCTGCACAACCTGGATCTAGACAAATTAAACTAGATTTAACATGAAGAGAATAATTTCCTTTAGTCAATGGTTCAGTTATTATATAAAATCCATCGCCTACAGCTTTTGAAATGCCACCTTCAATAACTCCAAAAATTCCATTATCTGGAAATGCTACCTCAAATACATCTGTATGAGTTCTATATTTGACAAGATCCTCATATTTGTACTCTTTATCATTTATTTTAAGATACAAGCTGTTAACGCTATCTTGATCTTTCTTTGCACTCTTATGTAACTCCTCTACTGATGCACCTGGAGCCTCCTTCTCAGACCACTCTACCTGCATTACTGGTATAAAGAGACCTTTTCCAGCAGATACTATACATGTTCTTTCAGATATACCTCCTGTATTCATGCTTAAGTAAAAAATTGATGAATTGAAATTTGATTGACCATTTGTACATTTTTCTCCAGTACGATCATTAACAGGACTTTCTTTCGCAGGTATACTTAATATCCATTTCCAGAAGTTCTGTTGATGTTCAGCAAAGGTTAAACCATATGGTTTGCTGTCTGGTGGAAAAATATTTACAGACTCGATAGCAAAAACAGGAGACAATACTCCTAATATCAATACAAAAGAAAAAAATATTGTAACGAACCAACAAGTTAAACTATTCAATATATAATCACGCTTTAGCAACTCTGCTACAAAAAGATTATGTTTGGCTTTATGCTTCCTTCTTATACCATCAAGTTTGTTCAGAGAACCTAAAAAGTCATTTAGTAAGCGAAAATTTCTTATTCTTATGATTGCATTAATAGTTACTATTTTAATTGATACTTCAGTTGTCAAGATCAATGATCTTATTGATAAATATCTCATCCCACTACAAATCAAGATAATATTATTTTCTATTAATAGTTCATTGTGTCTACTTTTACAATTTTTGATAATAAAGTATTTACAAAACTCAATTAAAATGGATCAATTAAAGAATACATTAAAGGTTCAATCTTTCTATAAAAGCTCCTTAATTTCAATAGCTGTATTAGGAATTTTTATAGGATTTTTAATATTTCAACTATTCTATAATAACTACTACAATACAACAATTAGTATTTTCATAATTACTATAAGTTATGGAACAGCTACTGCTTTTATAATAAGGCTATCTTTATTGTTTTTCTCCTGGTATAAATCAAACCATAACATGATAGTTTTTTTATATTTTATCTCAATGTTTGTAATAGGATTTAATTTAATCATGACATCTGCTTACACAATTGCAAAAGTGACCGAGCTACCATCTACTAATGGAGAATATGTTGGAAGTTCTGGATCTTTTTCTAGTGATAAGTATCTCTCATTAGAAACTGCTTATAGAATCTCTTCAATTATGTCATTTTTCAGTATATGGATTACAACAGCTATTCTAATGAACTATTATAGAGAGAGATTAACTAATGCAATAGTATATTGGATTTTAATATCTATTCCACTTTTTTACTTTTTAATAACCTACTTTTACCAATTTATCTTTGGTAATTTACTAATCTCCTATGTAGGAATAGATCCAGTAACTATTTCTATTATTTTAGGCATATTCCTATCATTAAATAAACCGATCGGCGGACTAGTTTTCGGAGCTGCATTTGGAAAGACATCTAAAATTGTAAGTTATGAAATAAATATTAGGACATATATGATTATTTCTGGCTGGGGCATATTTTTAATATTTGCCACAAATCAAGCAATAACACAGATTATTCCCGGTATTTATCCTCCTTTCGGACTTTTAACGATAACTGTTTTGAATATAGCAGCATTTTTCATGTTGTTAGGTATTTATAATTCTGCCCAGCTTGTTTCAGCAAATCATGATCTGCGTAAACTTATACGTAAACAAGCCTTGGAATTAAGATTGTTGGACATCATAGGACAAGCAGAGATGGAGAAAGAAATTCAAAAAACAGTCAAAAAAATTACTCAAAATAAAGATTTTTTAGAAAGAAATAAAGAAGCAAAATTCGAGTTGGATGAAAAGGAGTTGGAAAAATATATAGACTATATAATAAGGGAAACAAAAAAAAGAACATATTAGCTAACGATTTTTTGACAAGATCTTTGTACATTTGTTTTAGGTTTTTATTTATCTTAAAATTAAATAAATTAATTATTGTTTTGTAATTGAAAAATAATAATCAAATTGATCTCCTGCAATATCGCTATAGAGACGATTTGAAAGAAGGTTTAGGCATTGATATGCCTGTGTTTTAGATCTAGTAAAAGATTTGAACCCTACAACTACATTCTAGGGTTATTTATCAATAAACAAATCAAAGTTTAAAATAAGTAAAATTCTAGAGACTAAATCTCAAATTATTTAGATTACTGTTATTAAGGATATTGAATATTTTCCATAAAATGAGTAATTCTTCTTTCAATAAAATAGATTATAGCAAAAGAAAATACTGTTGTCGATGTGGAGAGTCATTTAGTTCACTTGAAGAATTCAATGAACATACTGATTTAATAATTCAATATTTTATTTAGTAATTCAATATTTGTCCTTATAATAAAAATTATATTTCTTTGAATAAAGCTATAATGGACATTGATTTTTGATACAATTAATTTTAAATCTGCTATTAAATGTAGGGCAAATTGTGGTTAGGAGTCGAATCAATAAGATATACTTGAGGGTCCTTTTTTAAAAATTATTGGT
>DATFCH010000440.1:0-5408 GCA_035253345.1 Nitrososphaeraceae archaeon | reverse complement strand
TAGGAAATGTAAAATTAGATAAAATAGCAGATGGTTTTGCAGTTCCGTTCCAAGATAAAAGTAATATCGGACGGTATTCAGATCAAGATAAAAGAGATCGTGGTAATGTCTGGTTTATGCCTTATAAAACAATACAAAATAAAGATGAAAGACCCCATCCAGCAGTATTTCCAGAAAAATTGCCTTATTATTGTATAAAAATTCATGGCTATGATTCCAACACAATAGTTTATGATCCTTTTATGGGAAGTGGAACAACAGCTCTAGCATGTATTGACTTGAAGGTAAATTACTTGGGAACAGAAATTAATAAAGAATATGTCCGATTAGCAGAACTTGTCATTAATAAAAGAATAAATAAACTTAAAAATGACGATTATAGCAAACAAAGATCATTGGAAAATTATTTATGAGTCATTTACAAAAAAAAGGAGTTTATTAAATAATGAATTTTTATTATTCGTATGATGAAGATGGAGATGATGATAGATTAGGCAAAAATGATGATTGGAAAATAAGTTTCTACAATTATTATAAACCATGTGATTACTGTGAAGAGATTTTTCTAAAATCTGATCTAATTTATGTCACTACTAATAATGATGATCTTGAGAATATAGTAGAAACTCTTAGACTCTGTGCAGAATGTTTAACAGTAATCAATCATGAACATGATGAACGAATTTTTAATAAAAGAAAATAAATAGTTAAAAACTATTGCTAATATCCATTTTATAAAAATAATTATTCAGAAACAATCAGAATGAGAAATTAATTTATTGATATTAAAATTAATTATTTCTTAATCTTCTTGTTGCAAGTCATCAATATTATCGCATAAATATTCTATTCCTTTTAAAATGCTCCTTATCTCTTCGGTGTTGATTTCTTCATTATTTATATCCAGTTCAGCTTCCAAGTCCTGTAAATGGATGTTAAACCTCTCTGAAGTCTCATCTATTAACTCCTCATCAATCTTCTTTAATTCTTCAATATTATAAAGATCTCCATGTCTCCTATCTTTGTTATGTACAAGTTTCCATAGAACATCTTCAGAACTTTCTCCCTTTTCACCTAAATCATTTAATACATTGCGTAGCTCTTCAGATATCTGAAGGGATGACTTTTTCTTTAAATCTTTCTTAATCATATCTCTATATTCATGCTTCCTAATATAAATATTAGGATTATAAATAGTAACATATAATATTATATAACTAAATATAACAACATATAACATAATATAATATAATCATTATCAAATAGATATAAACAAATACATATTACAAAATAAGAGACAAATTATTTCTAGAATAATAAATGAAGAGGAACGGTAAAAGGTGAGTGCATTACAATCTTACGCTCTTCTGTTTACAGACCGGCTAATATTGCGTGTTTTATGTGCAATAAAGTACTGTAAACCACGCAGATATTACTATATATGAGGTTTCAATATGGACCAAAAATAGGGATAATTTTGAAAAACTCTTGTTGCAATATTTTACAATCTTTCTTTGATACTTGTATACTACATGATAGATTATTGAAGATATTGCGTCTCCCATTTATAGAAAGAAATTTTATATCCCTTAGTATCAATAGAACTTTTTCGCTAGCATATAAAAAATTGTTGCAATTCTGAAATTTTATATATGTAAAACTGAAAAACTTTGAACTCTTCAAATGAATATAATTATAACATACCCTCCCTTGTTACTAGGTTCTAGCTACTTTATATTACAAGATTAGAAAAGAGGTATAATAAAATGGAATTAAATAGTTGTCCTAAATGTAATTCAAGACTTTGGAGTGTGGAAAGATATTCTACACCTAAAAAATTAGTTTATCTGATTTATAGTGATTGTCAACATACAAAAATTAAAGAATGGGTTTATCAAAATCCAATTCAAATGAAGAAATGAGTTATACTAATAATAATGATATATTTCCTTATGGTGTATATCCCAACTAATTTAACAAAATTAGCGCAAATAGCACTACAAGATCCAAATAGTAAGGAAAAAAAGTTACTCCAATGTATGAAATGGTGTAAAGATATTTCTCCCAAATCCAATGGACAGGTCTTTATGAATGTCTGTATTGTATCGTTTGAAATGAAAGGTAAATTCTTACATGAAATGAATAGCAAGGAAGAAGTGAAACAAACAATTGATGATATGATCGAAGAATATGATCTCTAATAGTAGTACTAATATCATTAATCCTAAAACCTGTAACTATGGTTGTGGTACAAGGATTTACCTGGAATACAGTTTCTAATTCATTTTTAGAAGTGTTTTCTAAACAGAAACATATTTGCAAGAACAGATCTGCAAATAAACCAGTGTCAACACAAAATTACGTTCACACTACTAAACCTACTTATTATAATAAATTTTCAAAACAACCTAAACCAAAAATGTCAAATTCCATTGAGCTTATAGATGGTCCTTTTTCAGAAGTTCAAAGGAAGTATGAAATTCTAAGTGATATTGTAACTGAATTTAATGGAAAAGTTCATGGTTCGCAAAGTCATACAAATGATAATATTGTCTCTTTAATAGTATATTATGAAGTTCATGAAGGTAAAAGAGATGCAACAAAAGAGAAATTTAATAGCGTTACTAAAAACAATCAATTGACTTATCAAAAAATTAACTTATAAAAAAAATTGGCAGTTGATAATATCAAACAAGTGATATGATTAACTCTTTTTTAGTTTAACAGAGGCAATGTCAATAATAATACATATACCGACGAATGTCACTGCTTTCCAGAAGTCTGTCATCAAAATATATAATCATTTAGACAATTTATAAAAATCAAAAATGCATATATTTCCTCGTCGATAGACTAAATTTATCAGTATCTGGAATACGTTTGAGATATTTTATCTACAGAAAAACAGTTGGACGAAGACAAATTATCTGATATTGAGGATAATAGAAGCCATTAAATAGATAAATAACGTAGTTATATTGAATGGGGAATAAGTCTGCAATCGAGTGGACTAATAGCACATGGAATGTAATTACAGGCTGTGATAAAGTATCCCCCGGTTGTAAAAATTGTTATGCAGAAAGAGTTGCTACTAGGTTGCAAAAAATGAGGGTTAAAAAATATTCCAATGGATTCGATCTAAGACTTCATCCAGAAGTACTTGATTATCCTCTTAAACTAAAAGAATCAAAAATGATTTTTGTAAATAGTATGTCTGATTTATTTCATGAGAAGTTAAGTTTCAATTTTATCCGACAGATATTTAATATTATGGAAAAAGCAAACTGGCATAAATACCAAATTCTTACTAAACGAAGTAAAAGATTAAAAGAATTTAGTAAAAAGTATGGTAAATTTCCTGATAATGTTTGGATTGGAGTATCAGTAGAAAGTTCATTCTTTAAAAACAGAATTGAAGATCTAAAAACTGTAAACTCAAAAATCCATTTTCTGAGTTTAGAGCCTTTACTAGGATCATTAGGAAATATTGATCTTGATGATATTGAATGGGTTATCGCTGGTGGAGAATCAGGACCTAATTTTAGAGAATGTAAAATAGAGTGGCTCAGAGAAATAAGAGATCAGTGTGTAATACAAGATGTTCCTTTTTTCTTTAAACAATGGGGGGGATTAACTCCTAAATCTGGAGGCAGAACTTTGGACAGTAAAATCTGGGATGAATTCCCAAAGGAGACTGATTCAAAAATAAAAATTTCTTTGATGAATAAATTATAGGAATTTTATCTTACATCCATCAGGATAAGTATTTCTTCGAATTCTATCAAAAACTTTAATTTTGTTATCTTTTTCTAATTTGGATAATATTTGTCTCCTAAATATATAAGGAGTATTTTCTATAACATATTCCTTGATTTCTTTCAAACCTACAATTTTACCACTAAAATTTATTAAGAGTTCGTTACCAGCGTGTTGAACCCATCCCTCTTCATTTAAATAATCAATGATATATGTCTGTCTTGGATCAGTCGAATCAGAGAATTTATACTCATGATGTCTATCCACTTTAAACATCGATTCTTTCATAGCTTCTAATCCTCTCAAATGTTGTGTCCCAAAAACTAGGTGATAAATAAGATTATTATCTTTATTTCTCATCTGGAAATGTTTAACATGCTTTACTTTTTCTTTAAGTTTAGAACAATAATAATTTACTAAGAAATCTTCCCTATCGCTTCCCTCCAATTCATTGGCTTTTTCCCAACCATTATCCCCAAATAATTCAGTGAATATTGTTTTATATTGAGTTTGATTGATAAATCGTTTAAGAAATCCACTCATAAATGTTACCAAAATTTCTGTTGTTTTAAATCTAAAAATATGATGTATAGTTTTCATTGGAAAACCAGAATAACCAAAAGGATCAATAAATACAAAAGCGGGGAATAATGTTTCTGACTCCTTGATCCCGTCCAGAATAGAAGATAAAATAGGCTGAAATTCTCCACCTTCAACATAGATCTTAAAGTTAGATGGAAGATTTTGAAATTTTTCATGAATTGTTGATTTTAGACTTAGAAGTCTTTCTGAATGTTTTTCTATGAAGAGAAAAATAATCTCTTTTGATTTTCTTAAAGAAGGTTGATCTAAAGCCGTATTAATAGCAATTATAGGTGAACCATCTTCATTATTAGAATATCTACCAGGTCCCGCAAATCCATCTATATAAAGAACTTCATTGTTCCATGATGATATTATTGGGAACCATGCGCTTAAATAATATTTTAAAATTTGATGTTTTACTATTGTATGTTTATCAATCCCCCAAAATGTAGAGTTATCCCTACTCATTAACCTAGAGTTTTAATAAAAAATATCTTGATATAATATTTTTCTATTTCTTTGTTATAGAAAAGACCAAATTCTTTTTAATTTATTATTATGCTTTATCAGAAAAATAATTGCTTTTTTATATCTTCTTCTAGTTCTATTATACCAAAATTATCTCAAATAATAATAAATAATCAAGTACTTTTACTTGTAATCCAAATAATATACTGCAAATTCTGAGAATGTTTTTCTACAATCATTATTCTCAGGTTGTTTAATTATTTAATATGGCATTTTCCTATGTTACACTAGATGTCTTTGTCTTGATGCTTAAATCAAACAGTCATAGTATTTTACTACCTATCTGTCATAGGTAAGATCATCAATCCAGAGAATGAATGTGATTGATCGGAAAAAGTAGGAATCATTCTCTGGAGAAATAAATGTAATCTGTTTTGTTTTGACTTTGTTGTTGATATTCGTCAAGTAGCAAATGAGTGAGTTCGTCATAGGACAGAGTATTAAAATTTCTTCTAGCTTGGTAAAGTAGATGAATATGATAAAATATTTTACTGGATATATGAAGACATTACTTCAACTAAATTCATAACTAAAAATTC
>DATFCH010000439.1:0-8196 GCA_035253345.1 Nitrososphaeraceae archaeon | reverse complement strand
ATTCATACTACTTAACTTTTATATTAAAAATTTTCTCTAGAAATAATGGAGTATAAATCAATATTACTCAACAAATCTGAACTGAATTACATTCTTGGAAATAAGAACTTCTCAAAGTCATTTGAATATAAAATAAAAAGCCAGTTGAAAAGGAAGGTTTCTATATTTCTAAAATATGAATTTCCTTTGTTATTGCAATTCGGTTTACTTGATATTAACGATTTTCAAATCTATATAAATAATAATATGTTACTAAATTTTGGTAAGGAAAAGGTCGCAGGACCGAAAGTGTGGAATTACACCGGCATTTCCGCCCCAGGCTCTGGATATAGTAAGGTAAATTATGTATATCGTTAGAAATAGGATTATTTTGAAGTAAAAGCTGTTCTAAATTACTCCGAGTATTAGCAATCAGCTGAGGGTATTTACTCAGGTCTGCAAGGAATCCTTTTTCTATAAGTAAAGGTAATTCTAATTGCTGAAAATTTTGAAGTTTCTTTTTGATGTCACTTCGCATTCTATATTCATAAACTTTTGAAACTTTCTTTTTGCCCGTTAACCATTCTAGCTCTGTTTTAGTCAACAATGAAAACCCTTGAGAAATGCTGTACGTCAACATCTTCTATGTGGAGAAAATGCTTATAAAGTTATCTTTTGGTATCTATTGGTATAATGCCAATGAAGAAAGTAATGGTATCATTACCAGAAGAAATGGTAAAAGCGCTGGAAATTGAACGCAAAGAGCGATATCTTGAGACTATACCTGAAACTATTAGAGTAATTCTTAGTGACTATTTGAGAAACAAGAAAATAAAAAAAGGTTAGGATTTCTTAAAACATTTGGTTGAACAGTACTCTGCTCGTGCTTCTTCAATTCCTTCAAATAGTATAATTTTTGCTACTGAATCAGCTTCACAAACCTTACAAGACATTTGATACAAAGCGAAAAAAATAATTTAAAAAAGATTAAGTCATCCGCAGTAATCATCCGTGTCATATTTTGTTGAGTCAGGTTAGATATTTTTGAAGATTGGGTATAGGCACCGAAATAAGTAGATTAGTCTAGAGCAATATCATTAGTGGTCTAAAATAAGAGTTTATCATTTTATGTATACTATGTAGTATCTAGCTATTAATATTTAGAAACTTATTGTTTAAAAATAAAAAATTAGAAGTAAATTATTTGTATTATTAGGGACAGACTACATTAGCCGTAAAAGTTCCTTCTTCACCATTAGCAGCTATAATTCCAGATTTGTACCAATTCCACAAGTACCTTTAATGGTAATCGTTGTTGGGACTGTAAAACACATAAATCATCCTGATTCTCAATTCCCTGGAGATTGAAATGTTTTTGATTGAGATTTGCTACCGAAATCTGGCCATCTTTAAACAAGAAAAGTTCTGTTCCAGGTATAGATATAACCCAACCGCCATCTGTGAAACCTTTACCTTTTTTTATATCAAAACTTAATAGAACGTTGTCAATGGATGTATTGGGACAAAAAAGTGTTCCTGTTCCTTGACCAGTTAGTCTCTTATCGGCTTGTGCTTGTGCTTCAATAATATAAACTGTTGGAGCTATTGCTAAACCTATAGATATAATAGCGATTGTTGCAATTACAATATTTTTATGGAATTTTAGTTTATTCAATATTTCAATATAATATATTTATAGAATATGTATGATATGAAAGGAAAATAAAGATTTTTTGAATATTAAGTTATAATATTCTATTTTATTAATAAACTATGATAAGATAAATATAATGAATTATTATAGTAATTTAATAAATATTGTAATTAAGATAATTATTATTTACTTAAGTTAAGTGAAATCATTTAGAAATTTTAATAAAGTTTTAATTAATAGAGGTAATACAGATATAGGTTCTATAATAAGAGTATAATATAGATATATTTCTAACTTGTATTTAGTTTTTATTGTTAGAAACTTAATTTACAAAAAATGTAAGAAATGTAAACTTGAACGATAATGTACTTTAACTATAGATATGATGAAATATTTAGTTAAACGCCATTAATGTTGTCATAGATGGGAATGTAATACAAAGAATAAACAAAAAAAACTTGATTAAAAAGCCATATTATAATACTAACAATTAAATTTCTTGTAGTTCCTGCTTCCCTACAGGTTCAGAATCTCCTGTACTAATACCTCCTATCAACGATTCAGAATCTATATATATTTTCAAAGGTTTTTCATAACGTAGAATATTGATAATATCATTGAATCGGTCAATATGATAATGAAGAGTAATTTTTCCTTCATTTATGGAATTTCTGCTTGGAGGTAATTTTTCTGAGAAAAAAATGTATCCGATACTTTGACTATCATTATAGACAGGTATACTTGGAGTTACATGACCTTCTGTGGTAGTATAATATATATAATATTTATTAAAGTCTTTATATTCAGAGGGCAATTATTTTTATCTTATTTACGGTTAGTATTAATGTTTTATGGCAGCGAAATTAAGATTAGCTAAACATTCTCATCTGATAATTGTTTCTTTAAAATTCTAAATATAGCATCCATCCATATTCCAGTTAACCAAATCTATTGAATAATCGAATACGTCGAATATGTCGGAAGTATAAAAAAAATACTTTGCCTTTTTATCGTATTTGTACTTTAGCTGTTTTCCTGTATGATTAGATAAATAAAAAGAAGCTCCGTCCATGTAAGAATTCTATTAATTAGTATTTAGCTTTTATTATTGGAACTTATTATAAAATATTGAAATTCTTATTTTTATCAAAATAAAAAATTTATTTGGAAAGTTTGTAAGATTAGTTTAATTGTATTTTCTTATGGTCCGGAATTTCCTTCTGGTCCTGACCCACCTTTTTGTCCACTTTGAAATCTGCCTGATTGTCCTTGCACTTTCATTTTGTAATTGTTGGGACAATAAAAGGTGAATCTAAAGATATTATCTTGAAAAATATCAAGCCATCTATCAATTTAAACATCTAACAATTTAAACAAAGAGATAAAAGAAAAATGTAAACTTAAAATCTTTGGGAAAACTGGTAAATGAATCATAAAAACAATTTCAAAATTGCTATAGTTTATTTGAAATATAAAATTTTAAAATAGTATAACTCCAATAACAAAAGATAGATCATAATATTTTAATTATGAAGTATAACAACAATTAGCATGGAAAACAATAATGTTATAACTTTTGGTTTAATCATAATCATTTTATTTTTATTTTATATAATTCCTTTTACTACCTCTGATGCTAAAAATACAAATAATTCAACAAATATAACCGCATTTTTCGAGACAGCTGATATATTGTACAGTCAAAAAAAATATGATGAGGCGATACAATACTATAACAAAATCCTAGAGATAAATGCTGCATCACAGATTGATGCTCTCAATCACAAAGGGCTTGCTCTATGGGAGTTGCACAAATATAACGAAGCCTTAAAATATTTTGACCAAATTCTATCAATAAATTCATCTAATGTAAAGGCTTTAAATAACAAAGGGCTTGCTTTATCGGGATTGGAAAAATATGATGACGCAATACCATATTTTGACAAATTACTTTCAAAGAATTCATCAAATACTTACGCATTAATTAATAAAGGAGGTGCTTTATTGGGATTGGAAAAAAATGATGAGGCAATACTATATTTTGACCGGGCTCTATCTATTAATGCATCTGATGTATATGCCATTAATAATAAGGCAGAAGCTTTAGCTGAAATGGGAAAGAATGATGAAGCACGTTCAGTTATAGAAAAAACAGCTAGGAATAATTCTAATGATGAATATTTGCAAAGTACTATGGCTTTTATACTGGCTAACATAGGAAAAGATGATGAAGCCAGGGCATATTACGAGAAAGCCTTAAGAATAAATCCGAATTTAACTGATTTATTGTATGAAGATGAATTAGATGAATTCAAGAGGATTATGGGTGATAAAACAACACAACAACAATAAATGTAAATTCATTCAGCTTATTATTATTTATTATCTATAATTTTGGATACAAAAATATCTTTTTTATAATCTGTAAACTTGGTATTATATACATTGGAATTACTTTTATTCTCTTCCATTAAAGTGCTATAAAGATGAATGTTCTATTTTTAACCACCAACAGGTATTTATTAGAATAGAATGTCCGCAACTAAATTTATTTCCTTAAATTAACAGCATCTTTCATCCGGTTTCCATTTTTGAGCAGCTTCAGCATTTCCTATTCCCATCGTTCCGGTATCAGTCATGTAAAATATTCCCAATACCACGACTGTAATCGCAGCGTTGATACCTATTGCTGCGAATGTTGGATGTGGAACCTTCAAATTACTTTGAATATGAGCTTTGATTATTCTCAATATTTCTAGATTCAATTTACTTAAAAATTGAAAGGATTTTCAAATATATATAATATCTGTTATATTATTCTATTATTTATACCAAGAATAATGTTTAGATAAAAAATTCGTTCTTATTCTTTCTTCAAACTCTATCAATCTAGCTTGAGGATTTATTTCAAAATCTATTTTATTACTAGTTTTAGTAAGTTTCATTATCTGGAAGTAACCAGATCCGAGGATCCTCTTACCCGCTCCTATTGAGGAATATGAAGTTGATACATTTCAATTTATTTAATCATAAACCAACCAATTGCTACACCATTATACAATTTTTAAATATTATTCTATAATGATGATTCCACTCCCGACCGGCCAGTAGGTTTCTCGTCTTTACGGCCTTCAGATAGAAATGAAAAATTGAAATAAAACATGTGGTGTTTAGAAAATTTTTGTTTAAAGGTTATGAAAAATGAAAGCTAATTAGCAATACTTATCCTATTTCCTATTTGATTAATATTCTATTTATAATCATCTTATTTTATGATTTCTTGTCTTAGTCATAGTCATAGTCATTTTTATGGAAGACTCTTGAATTGTCATCATTATCAGAATAGTTTTCACAGTCTGGTGTAGCTTGAACTTCTACTCTAAACAATGGGACAGTAAGAGCTATTGTTCCAACTATTTGTACAATTGCTAAAAAAAATACACTAGTTGTTTTTCTTCAATCTTTAGTGAAAATCCAAACTTGTCATAATTATTACATTTGGGATAAGTTATATGAAAAAGGGATTTTTAAAATATAAATATCCACAACATGTTTTTTATATATTGATATAATAATATAACTGAAAAAAACTCACAAAAATGATGAATGATACTTTAGTTCATTTCTAATTGTCTTGTTCTATATCTTTTCATCAAGTTATTAGAAAATAAAGGTTCCTCATCCATTCACTATAGTGGTAGTATTGTATTATCATTCTTTATGGATATTATTATATAACCTTCTAAAACTGTCATCCTAGCATCTCGTTATTAAAGCTCCACTTTTATGTTAATAATTAAATACAATATCTAAAAACTAAAAACAGGAGATTCGATTATGCTTCGATATATTGTATTGATCATTGTTGTTTTATTCTTTGGTGTTTTAACCCTAATTTTACATTTTTATAAAAAAAATAATAAATATGAATCTGAAATAGAATCAGACAAAATTCAACAGATCTGGGAATTGCAAAAGAAAAATTTAGAAATAGATTTAAGAGAAGCAAATGATTTGGGAGCATTCAGATCATATGAATACTAGCCATTAATAATAATTTTCAAGCTTCAGTTAATAGAATTTTTATTTTAGTTATGGATTTAATAAATTATGTCAGAATTAGAATTATGTCCTACATGTAAAAAAGGAAAATTTAGAGCCACAGAAGAAGGTAAGAGCAGAGAATTAGTGTGTGATTATTGCGGTCAAAAATGTGCTGATGAAGGTCTAAATGAATTTATCTAGGCATTTAAGGTTTTAAAATAATCCTTCGATTTGGTTAATTAACCTACTTTCAGCCATTGAATAAAAGGAGATTTATCGATCTTTATCAGTTCATCAGGTAATAATAGCTTCTTTTCCTTGCAATATGGACATTAGTATATAAGCATATCAATAAAGGAAAGTATTTTCAATAATTTTAAAATACTAACTTGAAATAATATAAATGAATCTTCATCTTCAACTATACTGTAATCAGAATAGTTATGCGAAAATTAATCACTATCAAAATATTTTGAATATGTAAGTAGAATTATAATAAATAAAGCTTACTATTTCATCAACTTTAATTATCAATACTCTAAAAAATTGAACAATATATAAAAAATAATCTCCGAAAGTTAATAATTTAGCCAATAATTATTATATGATATCAAATTTTGGTTAGAAACATGTTACTATTAAAAGTAAGGAAAGATGATAGATACTTGTCCAAGTATAACGATACCCGTTGTAGAATAGAGATTGTAGTTGTCTGATAGTAAAGAATGGATTAAACTTGTTTAATAAACACTTGGTATATTATATTAAGCAAACGATACTTAAATCGATCCTTATTAAAATATTTTGAGTATTACGAGAAATATGGAATTTTCGCTTAATATGATTGTCCGTATCAAACAATTAGATTTTTTCCTTCATACGTATGGATAATAAGAATACGAAGGATAAGGAGAATACGAAGGATAAGGAGGAATTATCTCCCTTACTTCAATATCATATATATCTAATTTAAAATCATTTGCTTTGATTATTACAGTAGGAGAACCCCAAGTAATTGCCTGACCAACAGTCTTAGCACCACATTCAATCATGGCATCCCCCCAATTACCATTATCTATAAATTCATGTACTTTTTTATAAGGTCCCTTCCCACCATTTTTTATATCTACCCAACTTTCCAGTTTTACTGCTGTTTCATTTATGTTATAAATCATACCCTTGAAGCCAATTTTTTTATGATATATGTTTTCTATATTCCCTATCGTCATATTTGGATTATACTTTTCCCATTCATAATCTATATGAAATTGTTCTTTTTTCATTCTAACCTTTCCATCACTTGATAAATTGTTGTGGTAGCTAGATCCCCCACAAAAAAACTGAGGTTCATTTTTAGACTTTTTATAATCATTATCAAGTTGGCTATGTGATATAGATCTTGTAACTAATGAAACAGAATGTTGATCTCCTTTAGAACGTGACGAGTCAACTAATTTAAAAATTAAAGTAATTTCTACATTTTTCCAGTCACTTGGTTTATACCAATATCCAATATCCTTTAGTTTCGAGAAATTCCAACTTTGAAGGGTAATACCATTAAGCATATTATTTAATTGTAATGGCTTATCTGGAATTATTCCTGCATCTTTTGTATGAATATCTATCCTGGTACTACCACCATCTATTCGCCAACTGCCATCATAGTTTTGTTGGGTAAATACTTTTTTGTTTTCTCTTTCATCAACTTGAATCTCATCATTAGGATTAGTAACATTGAACCTATATTTCTCTCCATTAAATACAGATTGGTAAATTTCAGGTATCACTATTTGTTTTATGGGAGGATAGAAGGATCTAAAATGTGGATTTAATATATAAGAAGTTTTTGAATTATCCCCTTCTTTCTCTTCCTTTTCTTTCTCTTCCTTTTCTTTCTCTTCCTTTTCTTTCTCTTCCTTTTCTTCCTCTTTCTCTTTCTCTTCTTTTTCTTTCTTATCATGATCTAAGTTTTTTTGATAAATTCGTTTTAGCATAATATTTCCATAATTGTCTTCATTAGTCTGATCTTTCTGTTGTTCTTGTTGTCGCTGTTGTTCCTTTTCTTCATCTAATTTTTGTTGGAATTTTTGTTTACTTTGTTGAAACCAATTTTCAATGTCTGTTTCTTTATTATCTTTGTTATCTGTGGATTCTACTAGAATATGCTTGTCTATTTCGTGATGCGATTTGTATTCAGGTTCATAAGATGATGGAAATTGTGATGTATAATAGGTATCTTCATTTCCATAGTTTTTTTCTTTTGGTTCATAGAAATTATATTTATTATCCTTTCCATCATATTCATAATATGGAGCTTGTTCTGCTATTGTTTCGATTATAAATGATAGTGATGGAATTATACAGATCAATAATACAGCTGTTAAAATAAAGACAAAAAATAAATGTACTTGAATGGTATTTGCAGAAAATTGATCCAATATTAAAAAATACAAAATTAAAATATATTTGGAATCCGAATAATCACTACCTATTTTTTAAATTATAAAACGTTTGTATAT
>DATFCH010000438.1:0-10513 GCA_035253345.1 Nitrososphaeraceae archaeon | reverse complement strand
TATATTTTAGTATATTAATTAAATTTTTATTTCAGAGAAACGAATAGAAATTATCAACGCATCAAATATATTAAAATAATTAAAGATTTTGATAATTAGGCGAAATAAGATGAATCAATCTAGATTCAATTTTTTTATCTTTCTACATAAGGATAAAATATAAAATGAAAAATAATGAATATGCTATATAGATGCAAACGAAGAAGTAGAAAGATTATTTTAAATTGAGAACACCCTATTATGTAACAAAAAAATTTGAATTCGCTAATAATATGTCATGAATAAAGGGTTATTATTTATGGATTAAATCATTATATACAAATCCTAAAAAATCTTCTGAACTAATAAAACTATCAGAATATAAAGAATAATTATCTGCAATGCTACTTTTAACAACTTGATCTAAGCTTGCACCGTTATTCACCATATACTGTACTTGCTGTCTTAAATCCTTTAACATGTGAAGATAATCTTGTAGTTCATGTAGCTTTGATATTGGTCCATGACCAGGAATAATCTTTGTATCGTCATTTATTAATGATATAATTTTTTCTATTCCAGTTATAAGACCATCTATAGAACCACCACTAGAACGATCAATAAATGGATATCTTCCATTAACAAAAATATCCCCAGTATGAATTATGTTATTTTTATTAAAATAAATAATTGAATCTCCATCAGTATGAGCATTTGGAATATGATAAATATCAATTTTATCTTCGTTAAAATCAATTGTAATAGACTGATTATCGTAAGTAGTAGTGGGTAGAGATTTTGATGAAGGAGAATTATACTTTCTATTTAAGAATTCGACAAATTGATCATTGGTCAAACGTTTCAATACATTTTCATGAGCTATTATTATCGCACCTTTGTTAGCTAGATTTTCATTCCCGTCAGTATGATCTTGATGCCAATGAGTGTTGATAACGAACCTTATTGGTTTATCAGTAATCTTGCCAATTGCAGCAATAATTTTATCACTTAATTGTTTAAATTGAGAATCAATTAACAAAATTCCATCTTTGCCAATAGATAACCCTATATTTCCTCCTTTGCCGGTCAGCATAAAAGTTCCATTAGTCAACTGATCAACACTAATCTCTACATCTTTAAATTTTTGAGCATAAGCTGAAGACAACAGATTCATCGTAAATAATAAAACTAAAATTATAATAGAATAACAAAACAAGAATTTAATATTGTCACCATAACAATTGTTATACCGTTTTATCAAAGAGAAGCTCATAAAAAATAATCAAATAAACTACATAAATAGATTGATAAAAAACTATTATAAATAAATGGGATTTTCATTTATTTTCAGTTTCTCTTATTTTTAATTGTTTATTTTTTAAAGATAAAATTATTTCTACCACTTCTTATTAATTTTTATTAGCATAATTTATCTATAGTAAAACAAGCTCGTTAACTTTAAATATCAATCTTGAATTTAAAATATTTTGTTCCTATTTACTATATTATAAAAATAGACGGATAACTTTCTAATTGTAAATACTTATTAAATCAATATTATTTTCACTACATGAATAATAATTATCAAAAATAATATGTTAATATGTTGTATTACTAATTCTATCAGATTCTTTTCTATTAATGATTACAATTGGTCATGTTAATCAAGAAAATAGATTTAGTTGTGGATGTACTTGTTCATGACAAGATCTATTAGATTGTAAAAAATAAACAGCTAAATTCAGTGTAATAAACTAATAAATACTTCAAACTAGACAATAAAACAGTTAAGGCAAATTTAATATATTTTTATGTATATAAACAAGGATATAAACTAATTATACCAGTTTTACTTGATAGAATAATTAAATATTTAGAGCCATTTCTAAATTGTTAATAATTTTTGAAAGTTGCTTAATAATAATTAATAAGAAAGTTTTAAATATATAATAACATTTTACTTAATAACATGAATTTTAATTTTAATTTGTTTATCCTCTTTATTATAATGATATTAACGATATCTGATATACATGCTCAGCAGAATGAAATTAACCAGACAAAACAAAATAATGAAAAATTAGATATTGTTGCTTCATTTTATCCTTTGTATGAAATTGCAAAAGAAATAGGCGGAAATAATACTTTGGTAACATCAGTCATACCGTTCGGTGTTGAGCCTCATGATTGGGAAATTGCTCCTCAGCAAATATCACAGATTTCAAAAGCAGATATAATTATATTCAATGGAATAGGATTTGATTCATGGCTTGGTAATGAAGTACAATTTCATAATTCATTCCTTGTAGATGTTAGCAAAGATTTACAACTAATTAAGACAGAGGAGCAACAATTGGATAATTTAAAACATGAATCTAGGTATGATCCTCATATTTGGCTAGATCCTATATTAGTAAAAAATATTTCTGAAACAATTAGTAATGCCTTTATTAAACTAGACCCAAATAATGCAGTTTCTTATAAACAAAATACACAAAATTTTCTTCAACAACTTGATAAATTAGACTCTACGATAAAAGAATCTCTTAGTAACTGTGAACTAAAAGACTTCATAGCATTTCATCAAGCTTTTCATTATTTTGCAAATAGATATGGTTTAATTCAGCATACAATTCATGAAAGCATATCACCGGAAAGTGAGATACTTCCTCAACAAATCACCAAGATCATCAATTTAGCAAAGGACTTCAATATTAATACTATATATTCGGAAGAATTAGTTGATCCAAAATTATCAGAAGTACTTGCATCGGAAATTCCAAATGGAAAGGTTTTATTATTATCACCAGTTGAGGGAATAAATCAAGAAGAATTAGCAAATAATGTAGGCTATATTGACAAGATATATATGAATTTAGAAAATCTAAAACAAGGATTAAAATGTAAGTAAATTACAAAATTAACTTCTAAAAATGTATATCCATGCCCAATTAACATAAATGAAAACTAGGATCTATTTTTATTATTAATCTATTCTATATATTGCTAGACAATAAAAAAAATTTGTAGAAGTATTCTTTGTGAATTTTCATACTTTATCATGATTAATGTAGTAAATGAAAGGATGGTAAACATACAATTAATTCTAAGACCGATTTAATTCATTTTGATAATAGTCATATATTAAAGCTAAAAAAAGGGATTAAGTATAACCTTCTTCTCTCCTCTCCAGAATAATTTTAAATTGTTTAGATTAATTGGTTTTTGGCTTTATCCATGAATAATATTATCATTCTTGATACATTTATTATTTTAAGAAGGTTTATCTATGTTAGTATATATCATTAAAATCTGTTATTACCCTTTAGTTTTTTATTAATAATTATTAGTAATTTAGATATAGCTATTAAAAATGTTATTTTTAACATTCTTTAATACGGATGATTATTTTCTATATAATGAAATGAATAATATATAGTCAATAGTATTAATCTTAATATCTTTGAATAATTAATATAGTTTTATGTCTTCAACTAAAAAAGATAACATAAAAGAAAGTACAAATCAATTTAAGGAAACTGCAGATAAATACCTAGAACAACAAAGACAACAATACAAGGATACAGCATCAAACATATCTCATACTACAGACAAGATTAACGAAAGCGTAAATAAATTTCAGGAAAATAATGTAAGTATATTTGAAAAGAACGCAGAGAATTTAAGAAAGAATCAAGAACAATACAGCAAAACCATCCAAGAGATATCAAATAACACTATTGAGTTACAAAAAAATATCTATGATACATATCAATCATCATATGTTCAATTCTTTGAAAATATTAATAATTCATACTGGAAAAATTTTAACACACCACAAAGATACTCAGAAATATATAATACAGTAAACAGAAATATCCAAGATAATACAGTAAATGCTACAAACTTCATTAATGAAATCACTGTTGGCAGTATCGAGAACTTTAATAAATCAGTAGAAATTACACAAAGATATTACAACGATATTGTTCAAAACAACTTTGATTATGCAAAAAAAATAGAAAGATCCTACAATAGACAATAAATAGATTTTGAGTAACACCTTTTTTATTTTTGATTAAATATAATATTCATTTAATTTGTTATCAAGTTATTATCAAAAGTTCGAATTAAATATTCTCTAATCATCAATAAATTTTTTATAAAAAAATGAAGGTTATTTGCTTTATATAATAAATGATATTTTGTATGTTTATTATTGTCTTCTGTTTGTTTAGATACCATTAATTCTAATCTATCATTACTTATTTCAATCAAAAATTTTCGACCTGTAATTTGTTCAAAAACTCTTAATTCATAATTTATATAATGAAGAAATTGTTTTGGAATTATGTCATAATTAATATTAGGGATATTAAAATTAGTCATTTACGCTTCTATAGTATTTTATTAATATTTAATAATTTAATTCATTACTTCCTATCTAATCATTAAGGAGATTAATTTCTTTTATACTGTTTATTATTTATAAACTATTAAATCCAACAAATTCTCAATTACTAAATTATAGCTTAAATTAAACGATTTGAATTTAAATCCAAAATGTTATTTAATTCTTTAGATTTATTTTGATTAGGAATTGGAACTAATTATAAATATGCGAGAATTAGACTGTTTTAGAATCATTACAATACAGGTTAGTAAGCATTTAGAAATTCAAAAAAGAAACTTTAAATTTTTTATTTATAATCTTAACTCCTTAATCTTTTTAATTAAATTAGGAGAATCACATCTACTTTCAGTCGTTATATAAAGCAAATAGTTGTCATCTAGAGGCATACTAATACGTTTAATCTTTTCATATTCCGCAAGTACAAACTTTCCTTTTCCAATCTGTTTCTCTAGAGTATTACGAATTTTCCAGGCACTAAGAGTAAATTGAAGAGACCGAATATTTTCTTCCTTCGTAAGCAGATTTTCTACTCCAGATCTGTGTTGAGAAAAAAGAAAACTATTATCGTTAATATCAATTATTGTTACAAAACGTATAGCAGGATCAAGATTCAGAATCTGGTTTCCTATATTGTTAAAATCCATTTTTAACTAATAAATACAATAGTCATTATAAAAAGTTGTATTATAAAAATTCTATTCCTAATAACTAAAATATTAATTACGAATCATCATAAATTAATAATTATAATTTTATCTTTTTATTTATATAGTATAATTTAGAATTGTAAACGTCGATGACCTCCTAATCTAACGATCCAAGATTCATGTACCGGTAAACTACTTTAACTATTCTGGTTATAGTTATTAGTTTCTTTATAATTTCTAGATGGAGTTATATTATTAACAATATCAACCTATCCATTGATCAATGCCTTTTGGATATTGAGTTAGTATATATACATTTTTTAAAAATAGGATTTTGCAATTTATCATAGAGATTCAAAATTTTTTTAGGAATGTCTTTGTTGTATTATCGGTCAAACAATCTCCAATCGATCATGCAAGTCACGCTTTGTAAAGGTTTTGCGATATAGATAGCCAAAAATTTATTTGTGAGATATGCGTAATCATATTTAATCACTGAATAACTATACTATAATATCACTCTATAAAAATACGTTAATTTTTTTTGAAAGGTATCTAATGCCATTATAATGCCTTGTGTTCGTCAACCAGTATTATTATAGGGAAAATATCTATAGCATCCACAACCAGATATTTACAAAGTTATTCAGTGATTCAGAAATGGAAAAATTCACATAAAATATAGAAAATTGAAATGGAGATGATATATTAATATTTATAGTTGAGCATAAGTTTTTGTTAATCTTGTATAATGCTAAATTTAATTGATCGCAAAGTGCTTATTTTTCTTTATATTTATAATATAGTTAATAATCATAATAATAAAGATCAATACTTATGAATAGAATGACGGGGGCATTGATTTTCACATTATTTATATTCTCATTTTACTTATACCGAAATATTATGAATAAATAGTGTTAGAATATGATTTTATATTAGTAAATGGCTCGTTAACAGAAATAAGATAATACTTAGAAAATCTATAGAAATTGGCATACGACACAATAAATATTTAAAATGTGTGACAACTATAATCATCTGTTAATAGGATCTTTCATAAACAGTAAAAATTGTATTTATTATATTTGTTATTATCTTCATATCATTTCATTATTTTTTGAAATGATTTACTCCTGCAATCGATCTATAAAAGAATAAGGAGAATATTTAGAAGAAACTTGTTCTTATAGAAGTAGAGGAAGTGAAAAAATAAGAAATGAATAGTAAAGATAGAAATTATTATTTTGATATGGCAATAAATTATGTAAAAGAATACGTAAAAAAGAAAGATGGAATAGAGTGGACTGGGCAAGATAGACCAAGATATATGCACCTTCTAAAAAATGACAAAGAATTTCATGTTTTCGTTTGTTTCAGATATGGACTTATAATTGATTATGACAGTAATACTGATGAATTAGAAATTAACGAGGTAAAGGACGCTGGCGGTCGCAAATATACTCATGACGAACTTGTGTTTCTTAAATCTAGTGTTGATAGATTTGGTAGCCTAAAAGAATTTCTTAAAGTCTATAAAGAATTCAAATACCAACATCCAAATATAAAAAATACTGGAGAATTAAACAAAGAATTTAGAAGAGAATTCAGTATTCCTGATATAATCTCTATTCCTAGCGACTTGTATAATTTGATTAAAAGTAAATGATACATCTAGATATATGCTCTACTAACACCACTATCAACCATAGACTATGCAATTGTTTCTGTAATATGAATTCATTTCGTTCTTCTCAACCTTATATATCTTGAATTCAATATATCCTATTTTAAAAAAAATGACTAGAAATAGTAAATTAACTACTGATTCAACAGATAGATAAATAATACCATCCAATCAATATTATCTAATTTTTGGTTATATATTATATAAAGAACTACCCTAATCTATTACAAAGTTAATATTTTTTATTATTCAGATAATGAAAATTAGAATTAGATATTGAAGGCGGCTGTGTTAATTTAAGGAAATAGATTTAGCTTCGAATGTTCTATTTTTAATCTATTGATCTTTAGATTATTTAAAGGAAATACAGAATATCCACTTTTATTGTAATGTATTCTTTGTATTTGTATTTTCTTGGCCTCAGTTTACGTAAAACATCTAATGCACTGGAACCTTTTATAGAGCAAAAAAGAAGTCATGTTTCTGTATGGATCTGGATTCAAAGATTTGGTTCTTTGCAGATCTACAAAAGGAAAAGAGTTTCTGCCTTTATAATTGATGAAACTTATTCAGATTGGTAGCCAACATTTCTGGTTAAGGATTTGTATTGAACCAATTCAGAAATCAGTGCTTGAAATAAACATTTCACAAGAAAGAAATATGTTTGTAGCAGAAAATTTCATTAGATCTCTTGTTGAGAAATATGGAAATTATATAGTTTATACTGATGGTGGAACATGGTATCCACAGGCTTGTAACTTTTTACATTTGAAACATCATTTACATTCTTCAATAGAGAAAAGTATGATGGAAAGAGTTAACCAGTATTTTAAGGATAGAACTGAGAGTTTTGATGATTATTATCCTTGTATTATTAACAAAAAGAGAAATTGTGATCTTTCACATGTATACAATTGGCTAAAGTTGTTCATCTATTTGTATAATACAACAATTAGAAATAAGATACCATTTGTGAAGGGAGGTAAAGTAGTCTTAAATTAACAGAGCCTTGAAGGCATTTTACATAATATTATATACTTGTTGTTTTATCAATATTTTCGTTTTCTAGAGCTTTAAGACTTATTCTTTCAAATTCGTTTAAGTATTGTTTATTTCTAGATCGCCATTTTTTATATACAAGATCCTTTGTAAATAACCACATATCAGCAATAACATAGCTTTGCCATTGAATAAATTCATCTTCTAATTCTTTGTCATGTTTTAATATAAACCCTAATCTATCATAAGTAGATGCTACATTCCTCGCTGCTTCTTCGGTTGCAGGGTCGATTTCGAAAATTAAACTATCATTATTATTTGCCTCTTTTAACTGGCTCAAAATTTTATTTTTTCTAAGAGCCTTTCTTGATTGAATAAATTTTTCGTCTTCTATTATTCGAATAAGATTAGTAACATTTAAAAATAGATCTGCTTGTCTTTTACGTTTACTCTCTTTATGAGTCCTTAAAATCCTAACCAATGATAATCCAGTAGCTATTAACGAAAATACGAATGAAAATATTATGATTGTTTCCAACTAATTTGATCATGTGATTAAATTCATTTCCTTTATTTATTGTTGCTTTTGCAATTTTTAAATAAATTTTTTTACCCGTTATATTATGAAGTTAAATAGAATCCAGCGAGTTGATTTAAGCTATCTCCTTATTTCATCATGTTTATGTTATTAATTTATTTTTAAGCATTGATTCATAAATTATTAATATGTAGAGAGATTATTTTAAAAGTAAAAAAAAATCTACATATTTTTCATTTGGCAATTTAAATAAAATTTTTATAAGTGTCTAATAAATAATCCTTTTTTTGAAGTAAAAAAATTAAAAATTACTCAACCTAGTGATCAATTTCAATCATATACTAAGTACTTCAAATATGATGCTGATGTATTAACTATAGATTACTAAAAAATTAATATTGTTTATATATTTTTTTAAGAACATATGGACAAATCTTCAAACACTGTATCGGGAAGTAATTACACTACCTCCAACGAAAACACAATCTATAACAAAAAACGATGCAGTTGGACAGGAGGAAATAACCCTCTCATGATAGAATATCATGACAAGGAGTGGGGTGTACCTTTACATGACGATCGCATGCTTTTTGAATTCCTTATTCTTGAAGGTGCCCAAGCAGGTCTTACTTGGCAAACTGTTTTGAACAAGCGTGAAAACTACCGAATTGCATTTGACGACTTTCATGCTTACAAAATCGCTAATTATGGAACAGAAGACGTGAATCGACTTCTCAGAAATTCGGGTATTATTCGTAACCGCTTAAAAATTGCATCTACTATTCAAAATGCCAAAGCATTTTTGGAGATTCAAAAAAAATTCGGTAGCTTTGATGCGTATATCTGGCAGTTTGTAGAAACCACGTCTTTAAATAACAAAATCAAAACAATTAAAGATATTCCAATCAGTACTAAGGAGTCAAAAGCAATGAGTAAAGACTTGCTCAAACGTGGTTTCAAGTTTGTCGGACCCACTATCTGTTATGCATTTATGCAGGCTGTAGGCATGGTAAACGATCATGAAATGAAATGTTTTCGATATAACGAGTGTTAAAGAGATTGTATAGACTATTTTGATGATTAGTTATTTAGACATCGAGAAAATTGGGTAATTGTTATCGTTGTTTCAAAATGTAAAAAATTTTCATTAAAATTCCTACCGAATTAACACTTTTAAATGATATTTAGTATATCTTCCAATAAGTACATTTTCTAAAGAATATTCTTTATTAATGTCGAAAATGTACCCTACATTCAAGATAATACAAATTAAGAGTATTCTGTTATAATTGTAAATATCTACATTATCTTCAAATCAAGACAATATTTGTTAAATAGAATATTCAGAGTAGCTTTCGTTAACTTATTTTAATCAAATTTAGACCATTTCTTATATATTTATCATTAAACATTATCAAGCAAATTTATCAGGTTATAAAAATTTAAAATAAATAAATAAAATCCAAGTAGAATTTATTATTCTACTTTAACTTCTTTTCCTTTAGGCTTTGTCTGTATCTTTTTATTAAATATTACTTCCAATATTCCATTATTGTATTTAGATTTGACAGTTTCAATATCTGCTTCTGGTGGTAAATCTATTATTTTATGATATTTTCTTTGTTCGTCATTACTTGATATTTCTACTGAAGTTTCATAAGCATTTATCTTTATATTTTCTTTTTTTATACCTGGCATTTCTACTATTACTTTAACTTCTTTATCTGTAGAAGATATGTCAACTAAAGGCTCTCTTTCTGAAGAAATTGACGGTTGTTGTAATAATCTTCTTTTTCTATCACTACTACTACTACTACTACTGCCGTTACTATTGCCAACGAAAGGAGATTTCACATTCCCAAATTCTCTTATATTGGGTTGTCCATCAGGTCCTATTGTCATTGAATATCCATATACTATTGGACCTACTTCTGTAACTTTTCTACCTTCAGGTGTTTCATATTCTTTAACTAGATCTTGTGGTATTCTATTTTCAATATTTTTAAATGAATCAGAAAATGCTCTTTCCATTTCATTTCTCATTTCATCAAATTCTCTAACTAAATTGTTAAAGTTCCAGCTGTCATTGCCGAAAGGACTTTGTCTACTAAAAAATCTTTTATACCAATCATTTGGGATTATATCTTTATTACTCACTGTAATATTCACCTACTTATTGTAATATATGTTACAATATATAAACCTTATTACACAATAGAATTTTATTAAATTTCAGGATATTTGATGAT
>DATFCH010000437.1:0-5748 GCA_035253345.1 Nitrososphaeraceae archaeon | reverse complement strand
TTTTGATAGCATCATAGTAATAGTAGTTAAATGAACATCTAATACAATTTATTATGTAAAGTTTTTATTATCATCTTAATAATAGAAAGTAAAAAATCTTTATATCTTTACTTTCTAAAAGTGCTTGCTGTTAGCATCTATATTTATTTCCTTTAGAAATTCTTCCAATACTTTATCTAAAGCGACAGGATTATGAAGTATTAACCAATGACCTTCTCCTTCAATAATTTTTAAATTAAATTTTGGAATTTCTTGTTTCATTTTATTCTTTAAATTCATAAAGATATCATCCTTGCTACCAACTATTCCATATAATTTACAATTCGCATTTCTTAAAACACTATTTATATCATTGGGCATAGTACGTAATGCATTTCTGGCAGCAATAAAACCTTTTACCGATGTTTTTGTAAATATTTCCTTAAAGTAATTCCATTCTTTTTCATCTTGAAATGCCTTTTCTTTGTCATATGTTCGTTCTCGTTCGTATTCTGCTACTGCATCCATACCCTTTGTATTAGCTATTTCTATTGCAACAGAATCTTCAAGAGCATCTTCAGGTATGGGTATTGAGGATCCGCTTATGAATATTATTGCATCTGTCTTATCCGAATTATGTTTTGCATATACTGCAGCTATTTTTCCACCTATGGAATGACCAATTAATGTACATGTTTTAATTTTTAATTCATTTAATAATTTATCTAAATCGTTGGCTAAATCATCCATCGTAAAACTATCACTTTTTCCCATATTCGATCTGTAATGTCCACGTATTTCATAAGCTATTATTCTATAATTTCCAGAATGTAAAATTAGATGGATTTCTTCTTGCCAAATCTTTATGTTTCCTCCTAGAGGATGAATTAGAACTATTGGGTAAGACTTTATATTTCCATATGTTTCATAGTAAATCTTCAAATCATCATATGCAGAATAATATGGCACAAAAATAATAGGTATTATTTCTATATATGAATTAGACTTATATATTCACTATTAACTCTTAGATATGTTTGTTAAAAGAAAATATTTAATTTTGCTTAAAGTAGGTATTGATTAAGGAGATTCTCTAATCCGGCTTATTATTGTGCTATTCAACTAATATTTCTACTTAAGAATTAAGGTTTATCTGACTAAACTCTAAAGTAAGAGCTATTTCATTTGCTGATTACCTTGCTTTTGATAATCCCCTTATACTTTTTTTCATGGACTAGGATAATCAGTCATTTCACAAAATTTTTTTTTAGGTTTTAACAAAATTCTTTAGTATTCACGTTGTTATTTCTTTGTTTTCAATATTTTCTTTTTAATATTGTAAAAATCTATTATCTGATTGAATATCCAATTTGTAATCTCCTTTGCTTTTTCTGCAAATTTGTTGCACTTTATTCTATATTTTATTAGTTAATTCGAAATCTATAAAGTCAAAGAATTTTTACACTTTTTCTTTTATAATACTTACGAATGATCTTCGTTTTAACTGAGTATTTGGATTTTCGATATAGTCAATTCTTTATCATTCTCCTCAAACGATATGATGTCAATCCATCATTAATTGAGTTTATTTGTATACTATAACATTTGATCTAAAAGACCCAGGTTGTAACAGCATCAGTGGGATGGAAATAAATTTGACATAAATTTTGGATTCTCTATAGTTATTGAGTAATAATTATAAACAAAATATAAAGAACTTTAGATTTTATCTAAAATACTTTAATCAGATATGTAATCCAATTTCTTTCGCAAGGTTAATTTAAGATTAAAATATTAAGCATTCTAGCATAATAATATGTTCTGTGACTAATTTTGATAGATTAAAGTTACTGGTTATTTTTCCTTAATCTAACATAGCTTAGTAAAAGATAATAATATTTATTATTCTATTGTGAAATACGGGATTAAATAAATGAACAAAATTGCAATTAATAATTATAGGATCCCTGTACCAAAAGAACTATTGCAGAAAATAGATAGGAAATCATCACCTCTACATACTGGAAAGCTAAGAAATGCGATGGATTTTTTAGTTCCGATTAATACACCAGTCCTTGCAGCAGCAGATGGTATAATAACTTTTGTGAAAGATGATTCTAATATTGGTGGACCTCATCCCAGTTACCAACACTATACAAATTTTGTTGCTATTTCTCATTCAAATGGTGAATATAGTAGATATGACCATTTATCTTTTAATAGCTCAAATGTTCGAATTGGTCAATATGTGAAAGCTGGAGATGAAATAGCCAAAGTTGGAATGACTGGTTATACATATATTCCCCACCTGCACTTCCAAGTATTTGTATTTACTGGATTTAATATATGGACTGACTACGATACTTTAGAAGTTAGGGAGTTTATTGTTTGATTTTTTATTAATAAGTTTGTAATGGGATCAGTGGTTTCGATTGTTATATTGGTACTAAAACTAGACTCATAATAATATTAAAGATCTATAATTACACATTTACTTAATAGAAATTTATTATTTAATGACTTCAACAAAGGAAATAAAAAAATGGTTTTTGTCTATCTGATATGGTTTCGCCTGTTATTTATTAAACCTACTTTACAAAAAAATTATTACTAGATCTAAGGTATTGTAGTTGAGTCCCACTCCCGGCGCTTAACTCTCTGAGTCATTTTCAATAGGCCTGGATTAGATGTAATAATAATAGTAGGGATTAAGATAAAGTATCAACATTTACCTTCAGTATTCCAACTAAGCAAAAGAAATAACCGTAATTTATTAAATTTAGATATTTTAGGTAATTTTTATAGACTTCTTGTATATTTTATACAAGAACAGCTTGTAGCAACTAATACTCCATCATTTATTTTATAATATCTTTTTCTTTATCATTTCTTTGTATCAAATTTATTACCTAAGATAATAACTATAAAGTACATTTTTAAATAAAGTGTTGAATTATCAAATCAAAATGTTCTTCAAACTCTTCTAATGAACTAAAAGATTCTCCACATCTACAACTAAATTTCTTGTCATTAGAATTTTCTATGAATGGAAACATATAATATGATGGAAAACATCGTATATATAGATATTATATAATTTACAATAAATTATTTATGAGTAATGATTTTTATCCTCACATATAACATATATCTTGTTTTAGTAATAATGATCGGTTCATTGTTGATTTAATTTACTATGAATTAATTTATTGTCTAAGGTTTTTTTAATAAATAATATTAAATATCATTTTTTGACATATTTTAAGATAGAAAACTAATATATATTGTAAATTTTGGCTGTGTTAAGTTAACGATCTAGATTTAGCTGTGAATGTCCTTTTTTTAATCTAGTATGAATATTAGATTCGAACGAAATAGAACATCCACTTTTGTAATTATGTATTCTCTTTATCTATACTTTCTTGGTCTCAGTCTACGTAATACTTCTAAAGCACTAATAATTTTCAAGGATGATAAAAGAAGTCATGTTTCTGTTTGGAATTGGATACAAAGGTTTGATTCTTTGCAGATATACAAAAGGAAAAGAGTATCTGCATTCATAATAGACGAAACTGTTATTCAGATTGGTAATCAACATTTCTGGTTATGGCTTTGTATTGAACCAGTACATAGTTCAGTACTAGGAATCCACATTTCAGAGGAGAGAAATATGCTTGTAGCAGAGAATTTCATTAGATCTCTTGTTGAAAAATATGGAAAGCATATAGTGTATACAGATGGTGGAACATGGTATGATGAAGCATGTAATGTATTGAGACTGAAACATTACTTACATTCATCAATAGAGAAAAGTTTGATTGAAAGAGTTAACCAGTATTTCAAAGATAGAACTGAATCTTTTGATGACTATTATCCATGTAGACAAATGGAGTGTAATTTATTTCATGTTTATAATTGGATACAATTCTTTGTATCTATGTATAATAACACAATAGCAAATAATACTTATAATTTTCAGTTAAAGGAGGTGAATATTATCCTAAATTAACAGAGCCTAAATTTTTCTATAACTTTAACTATGTTAAATATTATAATAGTAATAGAGGTTCTGTTTGGAGATCTCTGGACTGAAAAACCAAACTACAGAACATGTATAATAATATACATGAGTCTCAATTGAATATTCTCTTCTATTACTATTTTAATGTCAATGATAATGCTTTTAGTATAATATAAAAGGAGATATGGATAGTAACAACAAGTTATTAAGATAAATCAATAAAGATAAACCAATAAAAATAGATTTGACTTTCAACATGGTTCTTTTAATTCTATACGAATGTTAAATCATGTTGCTTGATATTTATATTTTATATATTATTTATTATTAGAGTCATTTACTATCACTATATAACAGAGTTTATCCTGTATGTATCATTTACTAATATTTTATTTTAAAATGTTAAATAATATAGGGTGTATTATCATACATCAGAGAAACTCCCGACAGAATCTTCGTTATAGTGTAGTCATAGACTACTATAACAGAATCAATTATAGTAAAAGTCTATAACTACCTTTCCATAAATATAAGAATTGTCGTAGACTATGACTATTGATGACTTTGAATATTATACACATATCTTTTTATCTAATTACAACTTTTGCTATTTGTCCCATTCAGTTACTGTGATCTAAGATAATTATTCATACGAGGTGCGTTTGAGGAACTTTTACCTCAAACTTTATGTCATGATATATCGAGAATTAACTTTGTATACTTAGTTTTATATATTTTAGATTTTATCAGTATAGTCCATGTCTTCAACTAAAAAAGACAATGTAAAGGAAACCACTAATCAATTTAAAGAATCTACAGATAGATATTTGGAACAACAAAGACAACAATATAAGGATACATCATCTAACATATCTCAAACTACAGAAAAGATTAACCAAAGCGTAAATAAATTTCAAGAAGATAACAAGAGAATATTCAAAAATAATCAAGACATTTTCAGAAAATCTCAAGAACAAATCAATCAAACAATACAAGAAATATCAAATAACACTATAGAGTTACAAAACAATGCCTTTAATGCATACCAATCATTATATAACCAATTCTTTGAAGATACAAACAATAATAATTCGTACTTGAAGAATTTCAATATTCCAGAAAGATATTCAGAAATTTATAGTACTTTAAGTAAAAATATACAAAATTATACAATAAACACAACAAATATTCTAAATGAGATTACTACTGGTGGTATTGAGAATTTCAATAAAGCAATAGAACTTACACAAAGATATTACAACGAAATTGTACAAAATAATCTCAATTATACACAAAAAATAGAAAGGTCATTTAATAGACAATAAAGAAAATATAATTTTTTTATTTTTTTACTAATTGGATTATTATTATTAGATAAAATTATTTACGCTATACACTACTTGAGATTTTGATTTGTCATTTTCATTTTTAGTATCATCATCTTTAACTATTTCAGAAACATTTGATTCATTCTAACATATGCTTATTTTTTCGGTTTATGTCTTAAATTATACCACCAGATCTTTGGATAGTTAGGATATTGTTCCATAACATTACCATAAGATTCAACTTCCTTCTTACAGCGTAGTTCATGTACTAAAATATTTTGCAGTTGGGGAAATAAATTTTGCATTATGTTATCTATCATATAAATTCTCTATATTGTATTTATAGATTTTATAATATATTTATCGATTTTAACAAATTATAATATTATTTAAAGTATCAAATAATGAACTTAAATGATA
>DATFCH010000436.1:0-4273 GCA_035253345.1 Nitrososphaeraceae archaeon | reverse complement strand
ATGGTCACTATTGCAATCATCATCTTTCCTGCAAGGATAATAATTATCAAAGACTCAGTTCTATCCTTAAAATATTGCATTACCTTTTCAATCAAGCCCTTTTCCAGTAGTGTATGTATATAGTGATTCACATTTAGTACTTTGCAAGCTTCTGGATACCAAGAACCACAATCAGAATAAACACTATGTATGCCATATTTTACTATCAATGATTGCAGAAATTGTCTAGAAACAAGTATAATTCTACTCTCAGAAATGTATATCCCAAGTTTGTTTTATGTAAAGATTCTATTGTAATCCATAAATAGTAGTGTTTCTAGCCAATCTGAATAACAGTTTCATCTGTTATAAAATGCTGAAATTCTCTTTCTCTTATAAATACGATATTGATTAAATTTCTGAATCCAATTCCATATAGACACGTAACTCCTTTTCTTATCTCCGAATAACACTAATGCCTTTAATGTATTGCGTAAACTTAATCCAAGAAAATACAAATACAAAGAATACATAACTACAATAGTGGATGTATTCTTTATCTCAAATGTTATAACCATAACACGATGAGAATAGAGACATTCACAGCTAAATCTATTTCCTTAAACTTAACACAGCCATAATAGCAATAGAAATTTATCGATATTCTATTATTATTATTGTTACTATTAACATTATTACTTATTTTATACCTCTATTCTAACTATAAATAAGAAAATAACTAAATTTTATATTTACTATTTTTAGATACAATAAAATGTTATAATCGAAATAGGTTTTGTGCATTTTTGAATAGCAAAAGATCATGTGATTGTTTATTGAGATCAAGTTTATTTATGAAATCTAAATAGCTTTGCATATTTGAGATAGGCCAATCACTCCCATAGATCAAACGGTGAGGCATAGAGAGATAACTTAATAATTCTCTAATTTTAAACTTGTAATATTTTCGAGTTGATAAGCTAAAGTTTCCTACAACTAAACCAGAAATATCTGCATAGACATTTTTATTTTTATATAATATTTCTTGACAATCTAATATCCACGGATTCCCGAGATGACACATGACAATAGTTAAATCAGGATTATCTACAGCAATGTCATCTATATTTAATGGATGTGAGAACCGAATCTTAGATCTATTGGAGAATGTGTCTCCTGTGTGAATCATAACTGGTACTTTGTATTCGATACAAATATCATAAATTCTTTGGTATCTTTTATCATATGGATAATAATGTTCATATCCGCAGTAAAGTTTTATTCCTTTTATTGTTTCATTCTTTAACCATTCTTTACATTTCCTAAAATATTCATCATTATGATTATCAATACTAAATCCAGCTACAATCCCAAATTTATTCCTGTAAATATTATCTTTTACGATGTTCATAACTTGAGATGTAGAAGGCCTCTCGCTATCTACTTTATATGAAGTTAAAATTATAGAATAATCAACCTTGTTATTGTCCATAGAGTTAACCAATCTTTTTAATCTGTTCTGCAATCTAGTAGTTGTTCTAGTTTTATGAATACTATTGTAATGATTCAAATGAACATGACAATCTATAACTGGCATTAGACATCTCAATCTATTAAAATTGCAAGATTTATACTTTGAATTCGATTATTATTATTATCTTTTATTTAACTTATTAAAACGTAAAATCCTATCTTAATATAATGGATTAATATAATAATAATAATGATGGTTCTATTATCCTAGATTTATTTACTATCTTTATATATAATCACGCTTAAATGTATCTTTGTATTTATTTTCCTTTATGAACTATCAATTGTATCCTCATCAAACTGGAGCTAAAGTTAGAAATACTACAATAGATGATATTCCAAAGATCGTAGAATTACAAAAGCAATCATTTCCTTATCTTGCAAAATATGGCAACATATGGAGAACAGAAGAGCTTGAAAGTCATCTTAAAACTTTTCCTGAAGGACAATTTGTTACTGTAGAACCAGATGGTACTATAGTTGGCTCTGCAAGTACACTCATAGTTTCTCTCGATCCCGACTATAAGGAACACAACTGGAATGAGATTACTGCTAATGGTATGTTCATCAATCATTCCTATAATGGAGATAGTCTCTATGGTGCAGATATTTCAACTCATCCAAAGTATAGACACGAGGGTTTAGGAAGTATGCTTTATAACGCTAGAAAGGAATTAGTTATTAAATTGAACTTGAGAAGAATGATAGCTGGAGGCAGGTTATTTAATTATTGTGAATATGCAGAAAAAATGTCTCCATTACAATATGCAGAAAAAGTCATAAATGGGGAATTACGCGATCCTGTTTTATCATTTGAATTGGATAATAAATTCAAATTTATAAAAATTCTTCCTAACTATATGGATGATATGCGTTCTATGAATTATGCTAGTTTCATAGAATGGTTAAATCCTAATTTTAATTCAAAGTAATTTACCATTTGTATGTTGAATGCATTCTATTAATAATTTTTACTTTATTTAATTTTGGCAACTCACTACTTTTTATAACTTTAGAAATAATATAAAAAACCAATAATAATAATTTGAATTCATTAAAAAAATTTGAAGTAAAATGATCTTTATCTGGTACTATTACTTCCTTGATGGATGTCTGATGGTTTTATGAATGATCTTCTACCTGTTAAACCAGAAACTAAGATCTGTATTCCAGTTATTAGAAGTGATATTGCTATTACAAACGCTACAAATTCAAATCCAATAATAGGTGATGCCAATATAAAAATTGCAAGAGCAATTTCAAGTGCACCTACAGCTATAGTGAAACCTCTATCCATGCCACTTTGTTCCTTATGTCCGATACCATGGACAACTCTTGAAATACCATCAAATAGTAATGCAAGGGCAAGTATATAAATCAAGAAAATGCTTGTTACAACAGGGAACGCCATTGCTATCAGAGCAAATATGATTACAAGTATTCCTAATCCTAAATTTGAAAACCGTGCTCTGTTTTTCACGAAAATTCCTGTCATAACTTTTTCAATTCCTACTATTAGTAATAGAAAAGCAACAAGAATTACAACAGATAATACTGATACTATGGGATTAATTATAATTAATATAGACAAGATAATTGCAAGAATTCCTATTCCAATTTGGAAAGCAAAAATCCATTTAGGATGATCTTTTTTACTTAACATGTGTCCAAATATTTAATAACAATTTATAAATTTTACTATGATAGGTTCTATAATTAATAGAATAATTTAATTAGCTAATAATTTTTGACTACATAGAATATATTTATATAAAGAATCATATCACTTCAGTGTAAATCTCCTATATAAGGACGAAAATTTTCATAGAACAGTAAATCCATTTCTTTGAATTGCAAATTGTAAAAATAATATCTTATCTCATTCAACCATTCATAATTTGCATCTGTGAATCCAAGGTTATTTTTTTGAGTGGGTCTTGAATTAATTTAGCTTAAATTTCATAAGCTAAATACAGAGATCTAACAAAATAGAATCATAGATCGGGATCAATTCGTCTAATGATAAAATTGATTGAATAAATACATGCCATATTAAATATTTAATAAATTTCAAAGGATTATCAAATTCATTATTATCAGTATGCATAATATGTACAACATTTTTATAGGAATCAAATAAAGTTCCCCTCCCTACAATTCAAAAAAGATTCTTAATTTTTTATTACGTCTTTCTTTTCTTTCTAGTGGATTAATATGAAAATATATTTGCTTACTTTGCAATTTTGACAATTCTTTTATTATATTGTATCTTTCATTAATTAGAAAATTAATATAGTCCTGTTCATATCACATTGCATTCTGCAAGAAAAACCTATAAAATCTTCTAATCCATCCATCCAAAAATAATGGCATTTTTTCCAATTCTCTAAAAATGAGTTTATAGCCGTTAGAAATATTTACTTGAGATTTATTATCAAGATTATACCAAAAATTCATTGCTTGTTGAAAAACATCTTCTTCATATTTTCAAGTTCAAGCAACATATAGTAATCATTATCTAATTTATAATAATTTTTTTATAGTTGTCATTTCTCATTATGATTAAAAGTCAGATGTATTTATATTCTTTAAATTAAAACTATATATTCTACTATTTCGGCGTCTAAAAAATAACAATAACTGCAAATATTAGAAAGAACGAGAATACTCTTTTTGTATATGTATTTTATTATTTATTTTATATATACATAATATTATACATTTTATATTGATTTAAATAATAATATATTATATTAATCAC
>DATFCH010000435.1:0-4463 GCA_035253345.1 Nitrososphaeraceae archaeon | reverse complement strand
TGATGAGGCAGTATTATAGCCGCTCGGATATTGGTTCAGTCAGAGCCTCACTCTCGTACGGAGTATGTTAACTTTGAACCTAGCCTGTATACAAAAGGGATTTGTACCCAATAAAGATTTTCATATAGTCAGAGCCATATTAATTTACTTGATTTTCCCAAAACATGATTTTAAGTGGTTTGTCTTTTGTTCGTGAGTTAATATATTTATAAAAAATTTTCTTTGTGATTATTAGTCATTATTTGGTAAGGCATTTTACAATAATCAAATGATTTAATAATATCTTCGATTAGGATTGATGATAGATTAGGTAAAATTAATACTCTTGAAGGAAAGGTAAAGTCTGTAAAAGATAAAATTAAAAGGTAAAAATATTTGTAAGATTACTATAATTAAATAATCAAAATTGAAAAGTTCAACACAAGGGATACACGCATATGGTCGATCGTATACTATCTACCAATGCAATGATTATAAAGTTCAACTATTCAATTTTGTGTAATAACAAATTAAATTAATAGTGAACAGCTTGTGTTTTTGGCACTCATTATTCAAACAGTCAATCGTGTAATAACGATCCTATACTTGCAGTATTAATATTTCACAATGATCATATAAATGTTACAAAAATTAGTATGATTTATTGAAATTTCTATAACGATCCATATATTTATAATACTACAATATTTCCACAAAATTTTCAAATTAGACTCCACGAGTAGAACGCGGGGAGTGGGATTCGAACCTCGTAGTTAATCTCGACGGTTCCAATTATCTAATTGATAAATTAACTCTTTTATAATGTGATATCAAACATACAATTCATTATTTATACTGGAAAATTATCATTGTATACAAACCATAAACCTCTAAGGATCGACTATCTTGACAACAATAGAGGATATTATGGTTAGGTTTATACTTTCTATTCTTCGTCTTCTTGGCACGGATAGAAGAATAGTCAGTATAACAGTTTAGTGAAGAATTTATTTATAATTTGATTAACTGTGTTACTTAATACCAGTAACTTATTAGTTAAAAGAAACCATAACGTTCTAGGAAAGCAATGGAAACCGTTAGAAGGCTTATGGTCGAAATAGAACTTGATAGATTCAATTAGTGACGGAAGATTTTTTGTATAGTGTATTATCTTAGAAAGTGAAATATATAACGTTAAGAGAACGAAGTAATAATAACCATAGTCCTCAGTTGGGACATGTTAAACTTAAGACTACGGCAATCTTTGGACTGACTGAATGATTTCAGTACACGGAACTGTTAATAATACTATATAATGCTTATAGATAACTTAATTGTAATAGCCTGAAATAACTATAACTATCAATATACGAATTATAGTTAGATAAGATATTATGCTATTTCAAATTCTTGAGAGTATATTTAATTACTTGGTTGCTGAGTAAGCCATAGCCTACCATGGAATAACCCAACCATTCGACTCATAGTAGGCTATGATTAACTAAGTCTTTATTCCTTGTAATTAAATTATACATTAGAAATTATATATAATTTATTTAACGTTGTTAGTTGACCTAGTAGAATATTATTAATCAGAAGCAACCATAACCTTCCAGGGAAGCCACCCTAAACCTTAGAAGGCCATGGTTTGTTAAGAATTTCGGATAGTTTCTATTATTGATGGAGACCTGTTTGTATAAAGGAAGTATTGTAAAGTTAGGTATATAATTTTAAGAGAACGAAGTTAATTAGTAATAAATTTTATATTCTCCGTTGTTGTTGTCTGCCAGCCATAGCCTACTACAGAGTAAGCCATTCCCTCAATAGTAGGCTATGATTGGATCATGTCTTTATCCTTTTCAAGTAAAATATAGGTAACGAATTATTTATAATTTGATTAACATTGTTAAACAACATAGACTCTTCCAACTACTATAATTTCTAATGCAACATTAGCATTTGCACAAGAAGGATTTCAAACGGAAGATTTAGTCAATGAAACTATAGATCTTGGCAACAACACCGGAAAGATGGGAATGAATTCTGATAATAGTAAGATGAATTTGAATGGTACTATTAATGTCGAAAAAACTATGGCAGAAGCAGTCAAATCTAAAATTACTACAGATATTATAGGAGCAATACAAGCAGCACAAGGATTTATAGGACCAAACACTTTTGTGCGTTCTGCCGAACTAACTCCTGTTCATGGATATTTAGTTTACAAGATAATGGCAGTAGATGAAAATATGAAAATATATAATGTCATTGTCGATCCAGGTAATGGTCAAGTTTTACTGAAAAAAGAAATTGGATGGTACGATGAGAAGAATGAGAAAATGGAATATGATGATGAAAAATATAGTAAACACAGCGGGAGCGGTCACGAAAAATATGATTATAAAAACAATATGATGGTTAAAGATAAGAAATATTAGATAAACAAGATTATTAACTAATCCAATAAATCTTATAGATTTATTCTTTTATTTTTATTATTATAATTTTTTACAATCTCTATTAATCTGAATTTTATCTACCTTGGCAAAGTTCACAAGCAGTATCTATATAATTGGTATAATTATCCAATGTACTTTGTTTTGATTTAATAAATATTAATCTCCTTTATTATTTTAAAATAAAATTTTGAAAATGCTTATATTATTACATAAGTGGAGACTAAATGTAAACGTTGATCCTTTGGTTTCTCTTCCAACATTATCCACATTATTACATTCTGTCATAGCATCTCCCCAATCATCATTATCTATTAATTCATTTACTTTTTTATAAGGGACCTTTACCACCATTTTCTGTATACCCAACTTTCAAGTTTTACTGCAGTATTGATTATGTTATATATTATACCCTTGAAACCAAAAATTATTAAGGTTTTATACAACATTTCATTATATTTTTAATTATGAAACTCCAAGCCGACCTTTCTAATCCCAAATTTGATTTCCTACAACCTAGGACAACCACTCCATTCCTAATACAAGCCAGAAAATTAATTTGGGTTAATGAGATAAACTAGACTTTTACTTCTTTTTCTAATTTGATAAACATAATATAGTTATCTGACATCTAATTTATAATATTACTAATTTAAAGAATCATATTCAAGATTTGTCCTAAAGTTATATAACCTTTGTCTGATGCTTATTAATTGAAGTGTAATACGTGACAATAAATTACCAAAAAATAGCCGCAGTAGACCCTGACCAAGACAACCTAAATTTGTATGAATTCTCGCTGCGTGAATTCGGCTATACGGTAAAAACTTTCATTGATCCTCACAATCTATTAAACTATCTTAATAACAATCCCAAACAAGTTGGCCTAATTATAATAGAGTATATTTTGAGTGATATGACTTCTTCTGTATTGGCTGATAAGGTATATTCAATAGATCCAAAAATCAAAATTGCTATCGTAACTGGATATTTAAAGATAACAAATAATAAAAGAGAATTAGAGGTTATTACCAAACCCATAACGCTCAAGCGTATGTTAAAACTCGTCAGAAAGTATATTAATTAAAAAATATGGTTTAATATTTCATATTTTTCCTTAAAAAGGAAAAGTATAGGTTATAAATGATATTTGTAACCAATTCTATTTAAACACGAGATTTTGTTATTTTTTACGATTACTTATATAATTTTATATTAATACATTTTAGTATCACTCTGTTATGATTATAATCTATCACCTAATGCTTAACCCAATTTTTTAAAATGACATATTACATTAAATTTAAAGTATTACAGAAACTAAACAAACGATGGATAAAAGGAGAATACTGATTGATGTTATTTATTTATGTATATTTTTTGGTAATATTGATACATTATCTCAAATCCATACTTTAATAAAAAGAAAATAATAAGTAACATGTAGTAGAGAATTGTATTAGTTGACGACGATTTTGACATTATTAACTTATTCTCTGAAATACTCGAACTAAATGGTTATACCGTTTCAACATTTACCAATCCCATCGATGCTCTTACACATTTAGAAACTCACATACAAGATTATGATTAATTATCTCTGATTATAAAATGCCATATATATCGGGAATACAGAGGATATTGAATTGAATTGTTTATTTTATAATCTTTATAAAATTAATTATATTCTAAAACTAAATTAATTTATAATCATAAAACCCTAGCAGACTCACTGTTAGGAGATTGATTCTATCTCGTTCATTTGATAATAATATTTAGTCTCTTGATATATTATTTGAGCAACATAGTCATCTATTCCTAATATTTGTGCTATATTTGATGTATGAGTATTCATAATCATTTCAATTGTAAAGCCTGCATTTTTTATTGATTCAATTAATCCTTTTGGAAGATTGATAAGGTCTAATCTATTATCTATTTTTATTTTTTCAAAATTTACACTTTCTACTATTGTATTTGTCACTCTATATATTATAATACAATACTATTATTATAACATATATTGAT
>DATFCH010000434.1:0-5009 GCA_035253345.1 Nitrososphaeraceae archaeon | reverse complement strand
TAATTTATTTAAATCGAGTAATTACAAAATTTCTCATCCATTAATAAATTATTCTTATTAACATCATGAATATAACCTATCGAAAATTGTGGTTTTATGTTATGGTCTTCTGTTGCTGCATTATCTAATAGACTTAGATTTTATAAATAGTCGCTTGGAATTTTAAAATGTATTATATTTATTAAGCAATTAACCGAAAGATATTTAATTAATATCATACCCTTTCTTTAAATTCTAGATTTAGAGTAAAATATGTTAAATAGTATTTTATAATGGCGCAAATTGATGAATACATACACGATAAGTATATTATATTTAACATTCTCATTCTATGGTTTGAATATGTTGATCTTGAAATCTAATCATAAATCGTAGTCTGAACAAAAAAGTAAAGAACGCTTGGCAAGACTCTTATTTGGTTCAGACTACGATTTTATTATGACGTATGTTAACAACCTAAAGGTTTCGAATTACCATTTATTTGATATTAATATATTTATCCATTTTTGAAATTCTCATTCTATGCTTGGAATATGTTGTCTAATTAAATTGTCATAACACCAATTAAGTTTATGTGTTAATCATAAGATAATTGATCCAGAATATTCTACTCACCATTCAAATATTTCATAGTTTGTAATATCTATAAATTAGCCAATATCATAAAGTTGAGATTTCTGGATCTTGTATAAATACTTCCAATCTATTTCTATTTTCTTAATTGTATTCTTAAATAATAATTTTATAAATCTCGTGTGTATTACGAAAAAGATTTGCTGCGTATTAAACATTCACGGAAAAATTATATTATCTTTGAGGGATATTTTCCTCAAAATATTTTAATTCTTTAATCTCTTTTATAGAATTATAAAACAAATGTTAGAATTAAACCAATTTTACAATAATTCTTCTTTGAGTACAGACTTTTATAATTTCACAATGGCATATGCATATTTTTCATCCCAACAAAATGACAAGATTGGTATTTTTGAAATGTATATTAGAAAGCTTCCTAATAATAGAGCCTATTTAGTAGCTGTAGGATTAAAGTATGTTATTGATTTTCTTTTAAATTTCAAATTTAAAAATGAATATATTAATTTTTTAAAAACTCATAAGATATTCAAAGGATTAGACAAAAATTTTTTTGACTATCTCTTACACTTGAAGTTCACAGGTAATCTATGGGCAATTTCAGAGGGATCAATTATTTTTGCCAATGAACCAATACTGCGAATAGAAGCTCCAATAATTGAAGCACAATTAGTTGAAACTTTTATTCTGTCAATGATAAATTTCCAAACTTTAATTGCATCAAAAGCGTCGAGAATAATCAATGCTTCTAAAAATACTCCTGTAATAGAATTTGGTTTTAGAAGAGCTCCTGGACCATCTGGAGCATTACTAGCAACCAGATCATGTTATATTGCAGGATGTTTAGGTACATCCAATACATTAGCATCGTATGAATTAGGAATTCCAAGCAGTGGAACAATGTCCCATTCATTTGTACTGAGCTTTGAAAACGAGGAATTAGCATTCAAAGAATTCCTAAAAGTATTTCCGCAAGGTTTCTTATTAATAGACACATATGATAGTATGAAAGCAGTAAAAAAGATAATACAAAATAAAATAAAATGTAAAGGATTAAGAATAGATAGTGGAGATCTTTTGAAATTAAGTAAAGATATAAGGAAATTACTTGACAATGGTGGATATGCTTCTACTAAAATTATGGCAAGTGGAGATTTAAATGAATACATAATAACCGATCTGAAAAACAAAAAAGCTCCAATTGATATTTTTGGAGTAGGCACAGAATTAATAACTTCGAGAGATGAACCTGTTTTAAATAGTATTTATAAATTAGTAGCAATTAAACGATATTCTAAGACTAATAACAGATATGAAATTTCTTTCAAAATGAAAACTTCTATTAATAAGATTTCCTATCCAGGGCCTAAACAAGTATTTAGATTTGAAAAAAATAATCGTTTTATTAAAGATATAATTACATTAGAAAACGAAACAATAGATAATGCAATTCCTCTTCTGATTCCATATCTACAACAAGGTAAATTGGTACAAAAACTACCGAATTTAGTTGAAATTAAAGATTATCATCAAAAACAAATAGCATCTCTCCCAGATAGAGTTAAAAAAATAAGCAATAAACAAGAAGAATATCCAGTATTCTTAAGCGAAAAACTAATAGAGGTAATGAAGGTATTACAAATTAAATCTCTTAATTGATTATACCTAGCATATAAATAGAAAAACACACCTATAATTAATAGTGCATGACTTGTGAATAACAAGAGATATGCTATTTTGGTAATAGATATGTTGAATGATTTTATCAATGGAAAATTAAAATTGAATGGAGTTGAGAAGATTGTCCCGAATATTGAAAAATTACTTAATTTTGCTAGGTTACAGAATATTCCAATAATATATTGTAATGATTCTCATCTTCCAAACGACAAAGAACTGCAAATTTGGGGAAAACATGCAATGAAAGGAACTAGAGGGGCACAGGTTATAGAGAAATTAAGACCTATGTCAAATGATCATGTAATAACAAAAAATACGTATAGCGCATTTTATAATACTAAATTAAAAGATTTGTTACAATCTTTTTATGAAGGACAAGGTGCAAATTCACTTCTAATAACTGGAATTCACACAGATATTTGTGTAAAGCATACTGTATACGATGCTTTTGTATATGGCTATGAAGTTATAGTTCTAGAAGATGGAGTAAAGGCACTACCATTAGTAGATAAACGAACAATAAAATACATGGAAGAAAAATATGCTATTAAGGTTAAAAGAATTAAAGAAATTTTAAGATAAACAATATCTATTTGATTCAATTCATTTGTTATCGAATACTATTCCAATTATCGGTATTTAAAAAATTGAAGAATTATGCGATAGTAATTGAAATTATATGAGTGTGTATTTTCCGATCTCATATTGCAAAATAACTAAACGATAGGTTTAACTCTTTCATATCCTAAATTTGTATGTACAGAGATTTTATGAAAATTAACATTATTAATAAAATCTTTCAAATTGATGTAACTATTGTATATTAGAAGCAGTTTCATTATCCATAATTATTTTTACATTAGGAATATTAAATACTGATTTTAACATTTTTGAAGATTCATATGCACAAATAGGACATGGGCATGATCTTCCTCAATCTCTTATAGGAGATATAGAAGTATTTCTTAATTTTAACAAATCTGAATCGAAATTAGTTACTGAGAAAAATATAATTAATCTAACATTAATTGATAATAAAACAGGAAATAATGTTCCTCATGTTACTTTTATCGTAAGTCTTTACGATCAAGATAATAAAAATAAATTTACTACAACTCTTCATAGGCATGATGGGAAAATTAGACTAGAATTTAATACAGGATAGGAGGGATATGATATACATGTAAACTATGATACTCTTGCAGCTATTTATGTATCTGATTATGGAAGTCCTATAAAAATAGATGGTTCTGTTTTTAATGAACCTGGAAAATAAATTAAAAACTGAGATAACTGGAAAAGATTTTGATTATACTTTTTTACCAGAACCTTTAAAATATGAATACGATATTGAAATAAAATAGTCTAGATCAATTATGTCTGTAAAACTTTTATTAAACTGAATATCGATATAATGATACAATACATTTATGAATTAATTTTTTTGAAAGTTTGGTGATTATTTGTGTTGATAGATACTTTGGGATAATAAATAAATACAACTAGTTAATAAGTTTGATATCACAGACATAATTGCTTTAGAAATTTTTTTTTACTTAATTATTTGTATTCTTACAAATAAATTTTATTAAATCAACTAATCTACATGCAAAACTCCATTCATTATCATACCAAGATAAAATTTTTACATTTGTTCCTTTGTTACCTAGAACCATTGAACTTAAACCATCTACAATAGAAGAGTGTGAATCATCATTTAAGACTTTAAGTACAGGAGCAAGTGAATTGGTAATATATGAAGCCATGGATATAATATTATGTTTTTCAAATTCAAATTTGGAATCATTGGCTCCTAATAATATAGTTATATCCGTCCAAAACTATTAATCTCTAGATTTAATTTCATTTATGATATATATGTATAAAATAAATTTACTAGTTATTATGGTTATTTTTTTATAAAACAATTTAATCTTGAAACAAAATGAAAGAAAATAAGAAGTATACTGAATAAAACCTCCAAAGACTATAATAAATATTATAAAAAATGAAAAGAATCCCTGAATATAATAAAAAAATGATGATTGATAAAATTTTAACAAAAAATGATAGATATAACAAAATATTTTTTAATATTAAATTTGTTCTCCGGATTTGAACGACAATTACAATTCTGATCTATTTTTATTATTTGACTTAAGAAATTTTGAATTATCAAATGAGGAACTTATTATATTCGATTCAATATGGGAAAGAAATTCCATTGCAGTTATCCGCATAGAAGATATTCCTGTTCTGAACGGATAGGCACCTCTACCTTGAAGAGTTAATGGATGTACCCATTCATGTAGTATATTTGAATGTACATTACTATTTGAAACAATATTTGAAAGTAAAAGATTGCAATCATCTATCTTGCCAAACCTACTTCTTGCAAGCATTTCTATTCCTGTGATCCAAAGCCAAAAAGTATGATTATGATATTCATTTGTTTCAAGTAGCCATGGACCTGTTTTGGTAATTTCTGTCTCAGTAACTAAAGGTAAATTATTTTTCCAAGCTCTTTTCTTTAATACTTCCAGAGTACTCAGTGCATGTTGGTGTATATCTGAATTAATATCATTTGTATAATTCTCAGATTTTGTCGAATACTCTTTCATATTCTTATCGTCTATATACTTATAGTTTGAATCTTTATTGTCTTCTGTCAATGCAACAAGATATAAAGAAATATCTTGAGTGACTAGTCTATTATGCATTTTTTCATCCAGATG
>DATFCH010000433.1:0-2805 GCA_035253345.1 Nitrososphaeraceae archaeon | reverse complement strand
AGGGTTAATAAAAATATTTATATAATAAGATTTAGTTGCTAATTATTATGGCACAGAAAGGAACATATAAAACTCGAGAAAGAGAAAAAGGAACAACAACAATTGAAGAGAAAAAGCAACGAGCATTAATTTTTCAAGGTGGTGGAGCACTCGGAGCATATGAAGCTGGAGCATACAGAGTATTATATGATTGGATTTCAAGACATATTGAAAAAAAAGATGAAAATCTCTTTGATGTTATTGCAGGCACTTCAATAGGGGCAATTAATGGTGCTATTATCTTAAGTCATTTCTTGGAAAAGAAAAATGCAGATATCAATAAATCGTTGAATGCTAATGAATATTGGAAAGGTTCTGCAGATATACTTGAAAAATTCTGGCAAGAGATACAAACAAAAAACTTTTTCACGGATTGGCTTGATTTAAATTTTTGGCCCTGGGATTTCCTTCACGATACATTTGGAGCCATGAAAAAGGGTTGGAATAACATTTTAGACAAAACAGAAGAATCAATGCCAAATGTTCAATCTAATATATTTCTTAAAGAATGGTTTGACTTGATGCATTTTGCCACAGAATCATGGGATATTCCAGCATCAGCAGAAGCAGCTAGGAGGTATTGGACTACTAGAACTTTTGGAGCACCCAATGTTGCTGCAGCTATCCCTCGTTGGAATTTAAAATATTGGGATAGTTCACATGGTTTTAGATTCCGTGGTGAGCAGAGAAGATTGCCTTTCTGGTGGTTTAATCCAACTTTCTCTTTAAAAGAAAGCTGCCAAAATTATATCAAGTTTCCAATTAAAACAGATCAGGAAAAGTATGAACCTCGCTTTTTATTGGTTAGTGTCGATGTACAATCTGGGGATACAGTCTCTTTCGATAGCTATGACAAAATGACAGAGTATAATGAATATGATCAGTGGAATGATCACGCATACAATAAATCATCAGAAGATCAATCTCATATTATTAGTTATCCAAATGGTATAGAATGGGACCATCTAAGTACAACATTTTCAATGCCTGATCTTTATAGATATGCCACTTTAAAAGATGAAAAATCTGGAACGAAACGAACTTTTTGGGATGGTGGTGTCTTAAGCAATACGCCTCTAAGAGAACTAATCGATCAACATAAAAAATACTGGAAAAAGAAAATTAGAGATGACCAATTATGGGATGGAATAATAAATGAAGAAAATGTGGGAAAAAAGGTAAAGATTCCTGCATTAGATGTATATATTATAGATGTATGGCCAGCAAAATTATTAGATGATCCTGTTCCCTCGGATAATGATTTTGTAGACTCTAGAAAAACTGATTTAATTCTACTTGATAAAACAGAATATGAAGAGAGTGTATCAAGAATGATAACCCAGTATATGCGAATAACAGAGGAATTACTAAAATCTTTCAATGAGGTAGATAAATCTAATAAAATAAAAGAAATCTTAGATAAATCAATTAATGATAACACGCTTAATGCCAAGGGTATAAAAAAATATCGTGACTTGTTGAAAGGCAACTTTGACATAAACAGAGTAATGCGGATTGAACGTAAAGATGATCTGCATACAATGAGTTATTCCATGGCAGACTTTTCAGCTCGAAGTATGAATCAATTATTAGAATTAGGAAAACATGACGCACTCGATAACTTGATACATAGTCTTTATCATACAATTGAAAATTTGGAGGACGAATCTACAGATAAGAATACAAAGAATATACTAAGCAAGCATTTAGAAAAAGCCAAAGAATCCCTTCAAAACAAAGAGAATTATGAATATACGCAAGTTATGAATCATCTCTATGCATTTATGGAAGAAGTAAATAGGATGGAATCAGACAAAAAACTAAACCAGATGAATGCTAATTTACTTAGACCATAAACATTTATACCTATTTTATCTTGATTGACAAATCTAGTCTAACGTATAGTCACAATAGGTAAAAAAAAATCTTTATTTTAGAAACAAATAATAATTATTGCAAATTTACTTTAATTGTTATTGAAATTAAATTAAGATAAATATATTAATATATTTAGTTTAAACAGGTTTAGAAATGAAAATATAAAATAATAATGTACTTCAAGAACTTAATATTGAAATAAATCAAAGAAACTAAATATTTTAACAATAATGGCAGATAATATATACATTATATCTTTTTGATTCTACTATGAAAAGGTGATTCTAAACTTATATAGGTTAACTACAATTTTGTATCTTTCCCAGGATTTCACTGTATGATATCGTGATAGAAATAATATATAATTCAAACAGTATCCTTCAAATGATACTGTTAATTAAAAAATAATAAAATAAGGTCATTAAACCTATTGCAAAGTAAAAGCCTTTTTAATGACTTTAGTTAAGGTTGGACCTGCTACTTCACTAACTTCAGCTCCCCAAACCCATTCACCATCCGCGCGTTGGGTTAAAACCATAATTGCTTTTCCTTCATATTCAGTAAGATTTAATAAACCAGATTCAGGTGAACGAGCCTCTTGCATAAATACATCTGTCAATTTAAGAGGCAATTTCGTTTCTACTTCCATGAAAGTTCCATTTTTAACAATGCCTAATATTTCATTTTGAGTTAAAAGATAATTTATTTTATCTGTATTAACTGTATTATCCTAACTGATAGAATTATTACTAATCTTCGCTAATACTGTTCTTGGGGTGTCTAATGAGAATTGTTGATTTATAGAGCTAAAAAATCCCAAAAAAATAAAAAACAAAGTTGAAGCAGATATAGCAAAATATTTTTGATTTCCTGCCATACAATTCAAGG
>DATFCH010000432.1:0-14269 GCA_035253345.1 Nitrososphaeraceae archaeon | reverse complement strand
TAGAACCCTCGTCTACGAAACCATCCAAAGAATTTGATATACCAATTCCTCTGCCACACGCAAATATCCAATCTTCATCTAACCATAATAAAAGCTAAAAAAAGTAGGTTGAAATTTCTTTATCCTTATTATTTCATATATATAAACAAACCATTTGTTTTTAAATTTTATGATTAGAACATAATATTAGGATAATAATTGTCAACGGATAAAATATCAGTTTAGTAAGGTTTATCATGCTCGCAATATCTAAAAGCAATGTCTTGTCATATTGTCATGATGATGATACAGAATAAGTAATCAAATGATTTTACAAAGAAAATAATTCATTAATATTGAAAATTTATTAATACAATCAAACACTATTTTATTTGATAAAAATTGTCTGAAAATCAAGATACTGATTTTACAAAATTCCTTTTTACATTTACCAAATATATTTTGAATTGTGATAGGTCTATAAGACGTGTAGGAATAACTGATCAAAATGGCAATATAATAAATGAACGAGACAGAGAAGGACTTAAACCATTCCTTACACTTGAAGAAACTCATCAATGGGCAATGAGAACAATAACTAGACATCAAACTCGATTCAAACTTGAATCAAAAATGGGTAAATTGAAGTATTTATTTAGAAGATATTCAAGAATGAGTAGGTGTTTAATTCCCATCAATGAAAATTATTATTTAATATTTACTATGGATTTCGATCAATATGATTTTGATAAAATAATAATGGAAAAAATTATTCCCTTTATTAATCGGGAAAAAGAGAAATTTATTGTCAAGAAATAAATTTTTATTTTTAAAGGATTCAACTTTCAAAAACTGAGGACCATCCTAAGAACTGACATTTCCTATCTTTAGTAGAGTCTTTAATGCTAAATGAAACTTATTCAGAAAATATATCGCCAATATTTATAGCATGGGAGATTTGTTTCTGATAATTTAATAATATTTTGTGAAGATCGGGTTTTTCTGAACTAGTTAGATTTACTTTTTTTGTTTGTAAGTCTTCGGTGTTATTGATCTGGTTCTTATCAATAATTATTTTTAGCCGCTTTAGGATATTATCTATATATACCTCAGTAAAAATATTTTTAAGATTATAGCCTGACAATTTGAAATTTGCTCCTGGAGTACGACTTCAACCATTATTTATCAAATGTCGATTCTGTCATAATGTATTAAATTTTTTTAAATTAGTTTATAAATATTGTTTATCAGTAATAATTTGAGAACTAGTTTTCTCATATGATATTATTTTTTTTACTATTACCTTCCTTATAATAATAATATTCTGGAAATATTAAAAATCTAATTAAAATTGGTTACAAAAATAGTTATGACTACGGCATATATGATTCTTTTGACTAGAATTTTAATTATTAATAATAAATAATAGTTCTGTTTAGTTAACTAGATGGTATAAATTTTACTTTTAGACCTATAATTTGCCAAATTTTTTCAAAAATTCTAGATTGATCTTTTATTCTCGAGATTAGACTTTTCATTGTAAATTGAATTAAATTCAGATAATTCCAACCACGTGAATGAACTGGACAAAGGGATTTTAGCTAACTTATCATAATTTATTGAATTAAGAAATCCTTACAGAAATCAAGAATATAGCTAAAAGATTTTAAATTATACAAGGATCTATTCTGTAACTGTTCTTATTCTTAGAATTATTGATTACCTTTTTCCTCATCATATTTATTGTCATTATCCTTATTCCTATCGTTGACGTCACGATTGACTTCTAGTTCTCTTACAAATTCTTTGACATAGTCATCAGTGATGGATAGGTCTATTCCTGTGTCTTTTTCTAGATTCTCCTTTTGTTGTTTGGCTGTGATTACGATGTCTTTTAACAATTTCTTCTCACGCTCGGACTCTGACATTCCAATGCTATGAAGAAATTTGGATTCAGCCATTGTTGAATTTTTAATCATTTCTTTTAATTGTTCGTCCTTTGAAATCGAGATGGCCGATAATGAAAGGCCGACAAGTATCAGATATGATCCAAGTCCATATGACGAAACAGTCGAAAAACCAAAAGGCGGGTATCCCATATTTGTTAGAACAGATTGGGAGCCAGAAAAGAATAACATAAATCCATATCCAGCCATAATTAAATAACTTGCAAATAATTCATTGCCTTTAAAGTTCTTGACTGTAAGCTTGAATGCTATGTAAAACAAAATCCCTCCAAATGTTGAGTTCAACGCACTGATACTGTAGAATATTAATTGATCTATTTCTTCATGAGGTTCATAGATGTGAAGGTGATACACCATCAAAGTAGAAAAATACAAAAGTGGTAGACTTAGGAGAAACCAGTACTTTGCTCGTCCAATCTTGTAAGAATAATGATATAAAACTAATGCTGTTCCACCCCATTTAAGGAAAAAAGAGGTCATGTCATTATATTGATAAGTTTTTGCTAAGATTTTCCAGATTGAACCTTCCTCAGTAGAAAGAAATGTTCCAAGAGATGTCGGAAGGATGGAGATAAAAAGCTTCTCACTAAATTGATAGGTAAATACTAACAATATTGCGAATGATGCTATCGCAGCAGTTGCAAAAGACAATCCATATACGAGTACTAAAACTGAATTGCGATTAGTTTTATACCAGGAAAGAAATACTCCAGTAAATATGGCCATCAGGATAGTACTTAGCATATAACTTAACAGAGTCACTAGCATCGAGGATATCGGCAAATAGTTCTGGTTTATTATTATTTCTAAGATAAGAAACACAAATATGGTAATTATTGTATATTGGCTCATAGAAACAAATCTATGCATTAATCTTATTTTCCCATTTTTTTTCCTAATCTCTTTACTTTTTTTACCTACAAATTCTAGAACAAATATCTGACATATCATAGTTATAATTGATAAGATGATGAAAATAACAATCCCTCCAAAGGTTTTTAGTGGTTCCCCAATTAAATCACCTGTTTGATTTAACAATGTGTCTAAGGATAGAACAGCAATAAGAACATAGATAACAATATTTATATTTTTTGTACCAAAATCAAGAATTTTTTTGATTTGAAAAGTAAAAAAATTAAATAGAGAATTCATTAGTCAGGCATGGATTGGTTGTTATATATGTGAATTTGTATTAACTAGTTCCTCTTGCTGCACCAGATATAGTCCCAAAACCTAGTTCAGTCATGTTTTGATCCGTATTGGTCATGTTTTGATTCGTAGTGGTCATGTTTTCTTGTGCGTAGATGGTTATTGTTGGATATGCATCTAACATTCCTAAAACTGTTAATGTAGTCATAATGATTAATGTCGCCGCTATTTTAATACCCGCGTTATTCAATACCTCAAACTATAAAAATATGAATATAAAAATATTGTTGATTATTCAATAATTCTATTCCTATAACATCTGTTACACTAATTTATCTACAAATACTACATACAAAGAAGAGTTATTACATCAGATGTAGTATAGTAAATACTGTAAAGATAAGATGACTGTGTATCAGACCAAATTAGACTGATTGAAGATAATAGACATCCTTAAGACAATTAACATTTATAGAACAAGTTTCTATAAAAATTGGAATAAATATCAAAAAGATTGTTTTGATGTATTAAATAAAATGTTTAGAAGACCATGTACTATCCATAGAATAGTGAAAAAAGTAAAAAAAATATTAGAAATCAGAACGCAACATAGATACTATCTTGCCTTGCCATGATATATGGAATTTATTTCACATTATTGGATTGGAACTCCAATTCTTATTCTTCAAATTCGAGTTTTATTATGAACAACCAAAAATTTTATTGAACTATAGTTATTAATAAAATATCAAGTTTTATTTAAATTAGTCTGATATATGAACTATCTTTTTTCTAGATTTTATACCTTGAATGATCTTTATCTTATCAGGAGAAACTTGAAAGTAATTAGAAAGTAAATTAAGTAATTCCTGATTTGCTTTTCCATGTTCTGGTTTTGATTTTATAGATATTTTTATTTCATTTCCATTTATTTGAAATAATTTTGATGTATTAAAACTAATACTAACAAAATATTTCATAACTCTAGAATATCGATTTCAATATAATATCTTTAAAGAAAAAATTACTAATAAAGTAGAGTTATTTTATTGGTATTTGAATACTTCAATTTATTAAACCTATGAACAAGATATATAAAACAATATAAATTAAATAGAGGAAAGTCTATAAAATATGTAAGTGTTCTTGACTGACCCTCAAAGCAGAAAAGGTGTTTGCCTACGCCTTTAGAACCTGAAAATCTGCTAAAATAAGGTCGAGGTTTTGAGTTGGTGGTATATCCGAAAGCATGTGTTTGATCACTAAAAGAAAATAAGTAGGCTATAAAGCACAGTCACAAAAACCACCAACATTCGTATTCTTTATTCTGTCATTCAAACAAATTTTTTAGTTAGTAATTATACATGAAATGTCCTTACCATTTTGATATCAGTCATTACCTCTTTCACCATTGTTTATTATCATGAATGTCCCCTTAAATGTATAAAAATACACTCATATTATGAACGATATGATTTATGATTTGAGAATTACAAATAAGAAAGGTAATGAATTGCCTGTTGTTGATAATAAAAAACCTAAAGAACAATACTATCAATCTAATGATATCAATGAAAACGTCAAATTACAAAAAGAGGGAAATGTAGGAGAATCTCAACTCAAATCAATAACAATTTTATTATTTCCTTCTAGTCGACTTGGTGATGGCAGGCATGACAATTTTGAAATAAATATATCATTTAATATTTTAAATAACCCTCAAATTAAAGGATTAAGGATTTTTTAAAGATTCAATCGAATATAAAGAATTCTTAATAGCAAATGGATATAATATAAGTACAGAGATTAAAGTTACCTAATAATATAATATTGATTTTAAAATCCTCAAAATGAATTCATCTGAATCAAAGTATAGTCATAACAAAAGTATTGAAATTAAATTTGTGGTAGCCCTAAACATATAATCATTCATCTATTACGAAATAAAAAGGTAGGATTTATTTTTTTAACATGGAAAATTATTATAAATAAATTAAATTTGAATTGGATACTATTAGGTTTCTATAGTTGGAGATTCATAATGACGTTTATCTCACTGCTGACTTTTTTAATCCATTCTTACAGACATCTATTATCGAAACCGTAAGAGGACTACTTACTTCTTTATTAACAATTAGAGTACGAAATGTTCTTGGATTATCCTTAGCAGAATTTTCCTTATAATAGAGTATGAAAATTATCACATACTTGCTAATAATCCCATTTATTTAATACACATTATTTAAAAAAATAAAATAAATAGAAAGGTATTTCTGCAATTTTTAATGCCCATTAACTAAAGTACAATATAAAAAAAAAATTTTTTTATTATAGACTATCAGAAAAATTATTTAAAAAATTATATCAATTTGTAAATATTATTTCTTTATTTATTTTAACTATTTAATTGCCTATTAACATTATTTATAAAATAAGAGAGGAGTTCTGTATGGAGTTCGTTTGACTGAAAAACCAGACTAGAGAAAATGTAATAGACACATAAATCTCAATGAATCTCCTTTCTTATCATTATAGCATAAGTAGTTTTTTATCAGTATCCACAATATTTTATGATATCAATAATTTACAATTTTTATTCCATATATTTTTTTGGTCTATTATGATAAATAGAATTAAAATTATCTTCCATCTTTATTATAATATTTAATATTTATTAAAAGAAAGATTTGAATAACCATTAAGTGTAATTATAATCCATTAATATTATTTCTAGTATTTGTTAATTAGTCACTGATAATCACGAGGATTTTGATATACTGAATAGAAGAGATTATAAAGCACTCTATAGGGTTAATTTCTTTTACTATTTGATAAGATAACTTTGTATTCTAATTCTTTTTAGTTATGGTGTATGTATCTTGTGTAATGTCTTCTGAACAAATCATGGATGAACAAGAATCAAGCAGAAAGACTAGACGACGAACAAGAGGCAAAATAAATCCAAAAAACAAAGAAAGAAAAGAAGAAAATTTACAAGAAATAAAACTACCACGACCTATAATTTATGAACCCTCTAAAAACAACAACAAGATTCACCGAAGTAATCTCTCATTAACAACATCCGAGGATGATGATAATGATGATAATAATAACCAAGATCAAAGAAGACAAATTACAAATACTAATACCGATGCAAAAGAAATTACTGATTATTATTTTACATTTCACAAAAATATGATAAATATTTATAATTCAATATATTCGCAAATGTTACGAGATATTTCTAATTCCTATAATGATAATTATTTGACTGTTAATGAAAGGATATTGGATTATTCAACTCAAATTGAGAATATGTATAACGCTTTAATTCGCAAGAGAGACAAGTCATTAAAACTCGTAGACAACATCATAACTGAAAATTTAGATTCTTATATCAAATCAATGAAACAAGTACAGAAATTCTATAAAGATGTAACCGAGAGTTATCTGAGTTGCATAAGAAGAAAAACAGATCTATAAGTATATCTTTTTTTCTAAAATAAAATTTCGGGAAAACCATCCACTTAAACTAGCAGTAACATATATGCGTTACTGATAGTTCTGCATTTAAGGTAATTATGATAAATAAAAAATTAATTTCGATTTTTAATAGTTTAAAATATTTTTTAATAAAATTTTTTCTCATTATGTAAATTGTAATACTATGAGAATTATTGTAAATATAGTGAATTTAGAATGGGTTAATTAATAAAAAAAAATTATAATAAAAAAAATTAAACACATCTTGGATTTTAATTCGTCATTTTTATTATTTCCATTTCTCTTAAACCTTTAACTATATCTATTTGATCTATATTTTTACACAATTTCATAATTTTTTACAATCTCTTAAATCCTTACTTGTGCATATTATTTCCATACTGCCTTTGCAACTTTTTCAGCAAATTTAATAGACTGATTAAATCTCTTTCTTGCAAGCTTTCTAGTTATCATATAAGAGCTTTTATTTGACCATTTTTTTATTAAACCTTTTATATAAAATCTGATTGTTTAACTATGCCATAGTAACAAATAATATAGCATTATCAGAATTAATTTTGGCAAAATTTCTTAATTTATTCATTAAAAACTTTTAAGAAAAATATCTGGTAATATAATCGATTTTCTTTTCTATTTCCTAATTGCTACGATCTTTTCTTCTTCTTCTTCTTGTTGTTGTTGTTGACTGATTCAATAGGTGTTTTCTTTCCTCCAATCTTAAAATAACAGATCTAGACTTTGGTAGTTTATAATATTAAAACTAGAATCCATCCTTATTAGTATTGTGTGCTAGCAGTAACCCTCCTTCTGTTTTATACGAGATTTCGCTTAGCGGCCAACCTGAACTCGTGCAGGAACATACCGTTCTTTTTGGCCTTGCTCCACTCAGGTCGTCATTTTCATTCTAGAAAGAAATGATCCTCAGGCTATTAACCATCATTGAAATGATAATAAACGCTTTCTAGATTACTTTTCTGTTACGTTGCCAGCCGTCTCCAGCTAATTATCGCTAATTTGAGTGCCTGCTATGAGGGAGGAGTTTCCTCTCTACGAGTTACTCGTGCACTAGCTCACATAATCATTTTAATGACAAAGAAGTTAATATAAGTTTGGGAAATAATCTTTTTCAATGTTTAGAATTTGATCGGAGTTATCCTGATCTTTATATAATTCTAATAGCTCAAAATTTAAATCTATAAAGGTATGACCCCATTTGAATTTGTTCATTAATTCTTCTGCATATGATTTAAAACCTAGGATATATAAACACCCAGCTATAGCCTCAGCTGTAGTCAATTTTCCAATTTTTGAATAGTTAACAGGATTTCCGGCAAGTAACAATGGAAGCCTTCGATTAATTCTTTTATGGAGAATTGTGAATTTTTTAAAGGTCTCACTAAAATAGTTCCATGAACAATCAATTGCACAAATTGATTTAGCAAGATCTAAATCAGTTTTAGATATTATTATTTTTGATAATGGATTTAAAACAATTGTATTATTTGGTACGGATCTAGTAGATTGAATTAAATCGAATTTTACCAATTTGGCAGCTGTACATTTATGTGGATCATCTTGTTTGAGTTCTAAAACAAAAACTTTCATTTACATTAATATTCTTTTAGATTACTTGATTATCTATTTAAATTTTCGAATGTAATAACAAATCCTACGTAGTTTATTAATAGCTTCTTTGCTACCATACTATTCTTGTCTGAAATAACACATCTAAAATTTCCATTTGATTTAAAAAAAGATCAAATAGAAGCTGTGGATGAATGGATAAAGAAGAATGGCAAAGGTTCTATTATTTATAGTACAGGTACAGGGAAAACTGAGATAGCCTTTGAGTGTGCAAGGAAAATAGCCTCTAAAATCATAAAACTGAATCCACAAATGATTTTTAAAATTCTTTTTTTAGTTCCTCGAATTGTGTTGATAGAACAAAATATCAAGAGACTAACAAAATATGGTATTGACAAACAAAAAATCGGGGTATACTATGGTGAAAAAAAAGATGTTAAAGAGATAACTTTTAGTACCTATCAGAGTATAATCAAAAATCTCGAACTAGTAAAACAATCAGACTTGATTATTTTAGATGAGATCCATATGGTTAGTGAGACAGCCAAAAAATTCAGCAGAATTTTTGATGTACTTTACTCTCAGCCTGATAAATTAATACTGGGTTTAACAGCAACGATTGATGAAGATGATAAAAAATATTCAAAAATAATGAATTTAATTCCCCCTATTAAAAAATACATGATAAAAGAGGCAGTCAATGATGGTAGATTAAGCGAACCTAAAATTGTTTTCAGACCAGTTATAATGAATTGGGAGGAAAGAAAAACTTATGAAGATACCACCGCTGCAATCAAGGAAATTTCTCTAAAATTAAAATCATCAAATCCAATTATAATTTCAAACTTATTAAAAACAGGCGGCGCTAGAGCTAGACTAGCAAAGCTATGGTTCGAGAGTGTTCAGAAAAGAAAAAAACTACTTTCAGAAACTAGATCTAAAATAAATGAATCTGTAAGTTTAGTTAAAAATCATCCTGCAGAAAAAATTATGATATTTAGTGAAACGATAGAATCAATAGATAAAATAAGTGAAATATTAAGAAAGAATAAAATTTCATCTCAAGTTATTCATAATAAAATAAAGACAAAGGAAAGACAAGAGATTTTAAATCAATGGGGAAAGAATTTTTTTGTATTGTTATCAGTACACACATTAGAAATAGGTTTTGACATACCATCGGTAGGTATAGCAATAATTGTATCAAATACAAAGAATGTTCACCAACTCGTACAGAGAATTGGCCGTGTAATAAGGAAAACAGATCAAAAGACTCAATCTTTGATATATGTGATATATGTAGATAACACTAAGGATAAGAATATACTCACATTAGTAAAAACATCTCTTCAAGGCCAAGATATAGGAAAATTGAAACAACAATCGAAAATTTCATCTTTTTTCTAGTTTATTATAAAAAATTAGTATTCACTAGCGTCTTTTTTCATCTTTGAATATTACTGATGCCTTTGATGTATTGCGTAAACTCTATCCAGGAAAATACAAATACAAAGAGTACAAATTTAGTATTGTTATGTTCTTTATTTCTCTCAAATGTTATACCACAAAACAAGGAGAATATAGACATTCAAAGCTATCGATTTATTTTACCTAATTGCCTTAAAAAAAGGTTATATCTCAAAAATTAGGTATAGTGCAGCATTTAAACTTTCTGGAAAAAAAAATTTTCCAAATTAACAAAAATAGCAAAGTATTTTTAAAAAAGAGTTGTACTCTTAAATAGTGATTTTTATTACGTTATGTTATAGTATACTTTATCATCAGAAGGGTAGTAAATAAAGGATTGCGCACCAGACTATATCCATTTTAAACTGGTTTTCTTCGTCATTAGTTCATTCTAATGGGTCAACTATCATTCTCATCTCATTTTTCAAAATATTTAAAATTTTTTTAAAATTCTCTACCTTATAAAGTAATCTCATAGTATTTAACAGTGGAAGGAGGTCTATTACAATTTCCGATATTTTTGGCTGTAATTGTAAAAAGAAATTAGCTAAATAATTTTGTATTTTCTGCATCCCAGGTTTTATCAAATTGATTTCAATACTTAAATTGAGGATCTCTTCTTGTATACTCAAAACTCGAAAACACCTTATGATAATATTTATTATGATTTTTAAATTTCTCAAATTGTTGGATAGTAATTATATAGAAATTAATCTTCACACAAACCTTTTACAATAGAGATTAGTTCTTTAACATAATTAGACTTAAAATAAATTCATAGTCCAATCAAACCATGAATAAAAGGTACAAACTATAGAAAACCAGTTCATAAGTTCAATAGTCAGGCTAAATAATTTATCACAGTTCATTTTAGTTTTTCAAGTTCTAATGTAATATCAGTGAAAACCTTTCAAAAGATATCACAAGTTAATAGAACAAAAATATTAGTATATTATTTTTAATTTTTAGAGCAACTAACATTTACATAATAATACTAAAAATCAATTCAGAAGTAAATGATATCGTAGTATTATGATTTTAGCCCCACAAGAATTAGAAAATAGTGCAAGTAAATATGCTGCTGAAGCTATAAGGTTAGATTCGCAAGGTTCATACTTGATGGCTATTCAATTTTATCAAAGATCTATTGAAGCTTTAAATAAATTAATTCAAATTTATCCTGAATATAAATTAAACAAAATTTATTTAGAAAGATCTAATGCTTATTTAAACAGAATTAAATCATTACAAATCTCAAATGTATTAGAGGAGGAGGAAGAAAAAAAAGATAATTATTTAGTAGGTAATAATCTTGAAACGCCAGATAAAAAAACCAGTACAGAATTCAGAAAACCAAAGGAGTCACTAGGTGAAGAATTTGATAGCTTGATTATGAAAGAAAAACCAAAGATTACGTGGAATGAAGTAATTGGACTAGACGATGCTAAAAGGGCAATAAGAGAGTCAATAGTATATCCTAATAAGAGATCTGATTTATTTCCATTGGGATGGCCAAGAGGTTTACTGTTATATGGACCTCCAGGATGCGGAAAAACTTTACTTGCTGCAGCCGCTGCTGCTGAAATAGATGGATATTTCATTATTGTTGATGCCTCTGCAATGATGAGTAAATGGCTTGGCGAAGCTGAGAAAAATGTTTCTAGACTTTTTAAAATGGCTAATAAATTATACGAAAGTGAAAACATTCCTGTATTGCTCTTCATTGACGAAATTGATTCATTGTTAGGAACAAGAAATGGCGAAGTAGGTGGCGAAATTCGTGTTAAAAATCAATTTTTAACAGAGATGGATGGAATAACTAACAAATCGAAAAATTCTAAATTATATGTGATTGGAGCAACGAATAAGCCGTGGAGTCTAGAAGCTGGTTTTCTAAGAAGATTCCAGAAGAGAATTTATGTTACCCTTCCAGATAACGATTCAAGAAATCATTTATTTAAACAATATACTATCCCACTAAAAAAAGAAAAAACATTTAAGATAGAGGAACTTTCAAAACTTGTTCAGGGATACAGTGCGAGCGACATTAAGGATATTTGTCAAGCCGTCCAGTTAAGAGTTGTTAATGAGTTATTTGAAAGTGGCAAGGCAATGGAAGCAGAATCTAATCCTCGTCCTATATCCATGAATGATTTTAAAGAGATCATCAAAATAAGAAAGCCCACTATAAGTATAGAAATGATTAGGGCCTATATGAGATGGAGTGAACAATTTAAAGCATTGTAACCAGAAGAATAACTACACTATTCTTTTGAATATCTATGTATAGCTTCAGTTATTTTTTTTTCTGCCATTTCTCTATTTTCCCATCCTATTATTTTTACATACTTTCCTCCTTCTAATTCCTTATAATGAGCAAAAAAATGTTCAATTTGTTTTTTTAATTCTAAAGATATATCTTCAATATCTTTTATAGAGGTAAAACTTGAATCGATTTTACTAATTGGTTTTGCAAGAATTTTGGAATCCTGTCCCTCTTCATCCTCAGTTAATAATACACCGACAGGGACTGCTTTAAGTACAGAAAGTGGAACCACAGAAAACTCACCTATAACCAAAACGTCTACAGGGTCGCCATCGTCTTCTAACGTAGAAGGAATAAAGCCATAATTACAGGGATAAAACATCGCAGTAAATAATTTTCTATCTACAAATAATGTGCCACTATCTTTATCAATTTCGTATTTTATATTGCTTCCCTTTGGTATTTCTATAACAACATTGATTTGATTAGTTGTACCACTAGAGACTTTATCTATTGCATTAGATTTCACAGCAAATGTATTTTTAAGCCCATTTATAACTTAACAGATTAAGAAATAAAGTCGAAATTCTTGGGTATTGTATTTAATTATTCTAATTTTTGTAATTTTCCATATTTTCCAATATTAAGATTATTTTCCCCACGAAATGCGTGAGTATAACCATTTTCAACTAGTACTATATCTCCTTCCTCAATCATATCAATTTGATCATCCCATAATGATAGTTTAATTACTCCAGTCTCATCAGAAACTTGTGCGTCTGCTACCTTAGCTTGACCTCCCGTTCTTAAGTTTACAGTTCTTGGTTCAGATATACTTTCTATTCTTACTTTCACATTTACACCTCTCATTCCGGGCCTTAACTCACTTATCTTTTTTTCAATTGTGCTCATTACTACATTATTAAAATAAATAAGAATAATAAAAATGATAATATTTTTGAAATATTTATTTAATCTTTAAAGAGGTTGTACGACCTAAAAATGCTAAAATTACTATATTTATGAAATATATAATCTAAAAATTTATAAAAATATAAATTAAGGTTAAGGATTTTGAGAATAAGAAATAGAAACCATAATTATCATCGATTATTTTTATAATCGCTCAATATATCGCTGTATCTTGCGTCTTTATATGCAACATATTTAACATACTCCCCGTAGGTCATATCTAGTGAACAAAAGCTACATTTTACAAATGAGAAATCATCAGCAAGATCTGCGGGCTTTTTACAATCAGGACAAACAATTTTCATTTCATTTTATATAGAGTATCATGCTATAAATAAATAGATGTTTGATTTATAAATAATGCCAAAATAATTATATTTTTTAAATTGCCTTGATCTGTTTAACAACAGGCTGTCTAGCTTTTCTAAACACTCTAAATCCACAAATGCATTTTATTTCAGGCAATGAAGATAATTCTTCAATTGTTACGTTGGTTCCGCATCTCATACATTCATAAGTTACATTACCTAAAGAACCGGATTCCATAATTTTAATTTACGATAGTGAAATTTAATTGTTATCTAAAATGGAAAATCGGATTCATATGATTAATAAGTTGTTAATTACAATAATAAACGAATGAGAAAGAAAATTGTAATTGCAAGTATATCTTTAATGGCAGTTATGTTTATTGGTACTATAGCAGGTTTTCTCAATTTTGCTCCTAAAAGTAACAATATGAAACAAGACCCTACCGATCCGGAGGCAATAATTAACAAATTATTTACCCCAGTATCTGTTAATGCTTCTGCATTGGGAGACAAAAATGCAAATATAACAATAGTAGAATTTGCTGATTACCAATGCCCATTCTGCGCTAGATTCCATAAAGAAACTCAAGGTTCGATAATACAAAATTTTGTAGATACTGGAAAGGTCAAATTTCTATTCAAAGATCTTATTGTAAATGATCGCCCAAACGATAAGGCTTCTACTCTAGCTGCAGTTGCTTCATATTGTGCTGCAGAGCAAGGAAAGTATTGGGAATATAACGATGAGCTTTATAAAAATTCAGAAGGTGAAAATACAGGTTGGGTAACAAAAGATAATCTAAAACAATTTGCAAATAATATTAGAGTGCCTGATCTTATGAAATTTTCGGACTGTGTCGAATCAGATAAATACAATATGATAGTAAACGAGAATAATTTATTAGGAAAAAGTATTGGTTTGAGTAGTACTCCTACATTCATCTTCTACAATGGAACAACACCTGTTGCGGTTCAAGGAGCGCAACCATATGAGTTATTTGAACAGATAATTAATGAAATGTCTTAAAATATATATTTAATTTATATTTTTTATTTATTGTTAGAAAGAA
>DATFCH010000431.1:0-2245 GCA_035253345.1 Nitrososphaeraceae archaeon | reverse complement strand
TCAATTATAGAATATTTCAAATAAAAGGAATAAAAAATTAAATTATGATAAAATTCGAGATCTATAATGATAAACCCAGAATTTCGTTTGAAACTCATCTTGTAAATTTAAATGAGGATCAAAGAAAAATACTCATAGAATTAAGAAATTTTGTAAGGTCAATAGGCAACAATATTGTTGAAGATATTAGACCGCATAGAATAGTATATTCCAAAACAGTAGCATTTCGTAATTTCTTAGATGTAAAACCATCTGTAAAAGAATTAATAATATTAACTCGAAATAATAGAAAAGAAGTACCTATTATTCATAAAATTTCAAATAAACAAGACTTTGAAAATTTAAAACAAGAAATTATCAAGGCATATGAAAATCTAAATTAATTATAAATAATATTGATTTAAGTTGTATATTTTTAAATCCTTATTCTGTTATCTTAAAATTAGTAAAGTTTCCTGTAAAAGTCTCATATTTTATTTCGACATTATCAACACGACTGTTGGGAGGACCTTGATGGCACCATCTTATAACTTTATCGACATTAGATTTCAATCCTTCCAATACACATTCAACATTACCATTAGGTAAATTTTTAACCCATCCATTAACATAATTTTGTAAAGAAACATCTTGAGTATGTTTCCTAAAATACACTCCTTGAACTTTTCCAGAAATAGTCAAGTGAACTCTAATATAATCTGGTGGTAAAGAAGTTGATTTATTAAGTGCTTTATTTGAACTGCTATTATTGCTATTATTAGTATTATCTTGGATCAAGTAGGAAAAATCAAGATAGAATCAAATATAAATTATTATACATAATTCTAGGAGATATTTCCTCCTTCTTCTTCAAAAAGACTTTCAAAGGTTGTTCCTTTTCTTATCAATTTAAGATCCCCAGAGCTGGTTTTCATAACTATTGGAGGCTTAGTCTGACAATGAAATGGCATATTAAAAACAATTGAATATGCGCCTACATTATAAAATAATACGTAATTACCTATATTTGCGTTACTAATATTAGATATTCTAGATTGGGGAAAAACATCATAAGTATCACATAACCTTCCAGCAAGATGAATATTCTTTGTTAATGTAGACTTTTTATGGTAAATATTAGAATTGTTTATATCGATAACTTCTTGAGGATATTCTTGTTTCATTAATGCTGAATCTAATAAAACATGATATCCAGCATCAACAATAACGATTTTATGTCCATTATATTCCTTTGTATTGACTATCCGTGATAGGAGAATAGATGACTCTGCAACCAAAAATCGTCCACTTTCAATTATTAATTCAAATATACCATGTTCATCTGCTATTTGATTTAGTTTATCAATATAATTTGCAGCCATCTGTTTAGGAGTCGGAACAAACTGATCATAGAATACAGGAGTTCCACCTCCAATATCGATAGTGTTAATAGTAAAAGAAGGACTTTCTTTTTTTATTTTAGAAATAAATGCATCTAATTTTAAAAATGTATTAGAATAACATAAGAAGTTTGTTATTTGTGACCCTAAATGAAAATGAAATCCTTCGAATTCAAGATATTCATTATTTATAATATGTTTAACAATTTTGAATGCACTATCAATAGTGCCTCCATTAAATGGTACTCCAAATTTTCCATTTTTATATGAAGCACGAATATCAGCTCTTACACTAACTTCTGGATTAATCCTGATCAGAGTTTTTGGTTTAACATTAGTTTTTATTGCAGCATTTACAAGATTAGTCATTCCGTTAAAAGAGCTAACTACTACTTTAGTTATACCATTCCTTAAAACTTGAACATATTCCTCTTCCTCTTCTGTTATGCTTGTATAGATTGCATTTTCAGATTCAATATTACATTTTTTTAAAAAATATAATTCACCTAATGAAGTAAGATCAAATGTAATTCCATCTTTCATAAAACACCGCAGTACCGATGGAATGAAATTGGCTTTTACAGAATATGCAATTCTCTTTGAGCCTTTATATTTTTCGTATGCATTTAATAATTCATTTGTTTTTAAGTGCAAAGTATTTTCATCAATAAGATATAATGGGGTTCCATATTGTGATACAAGTTCTAGGATCTGAGAAGGTGTAACAAATCTGTTTAAGATATATGCGTTTGTAGTTTGTATATTTTTTTCTTCGATTAAGTGGATTTGAAAATTTTCTCCCATTCTTTTTAGTATTTAACTTTAAATATACAACTTAAAAACATTATCGCTAGATATTATTATTA
>DATFCH010000430.1:0-5621 GCA_035253345.1 Nitrososphaeraceae archaeon | reverse complement strand
ATAAGTATAATTAGCATTTTAATAATAATACAATATTATATAATATTATTGTAGAAAGATATAAAAAATAAGTTTTTTTATCAATTCAAGTATACAAGAACAAGAAATTCTGTTTAATGATTATAACTATAAAAATTCATATTTACTATGAGATTCATAACATTGGTGACACAATAAACAGATTAATATTATTATTCATCTTACTACTGTCACTTGCAATGGTTAATTAATTTATTTATAAGTATATATCTAGTATTTTTCTAATAATTTTGTTATTATGTATATTTTTCTACTTAAGATTTATGATAATAAGTCCCTTATATAGATAATCATCATATCAAAAAATATTTAAAAAATGAAATTTAATTTTTGTCAAGATGAGCTCTTAACATCCAAGCCATTTTTTCATGTTTTTCCATAATTCCGATTAAAAAATCATTTGTTCCCATATCATGATATGTTTGATCACATTCATCAGCATTTTTTCTTAATATTTGAATAATTTGTTCATGATCTGATAATAGATTGGATAACATTCCAATGTCATCAGGATATTCTCCTGGTGATTCATTTATTCTTTTATATTCTAAAAATTCCTGAAGAGTTCCTAAAGATTTTCCATTAAGACTACGTGTTCTCTCTGCTACTTCGTCAATAATTTCATCAAGGATTTCATATTGTTCCTGAAAGAATTGATGTCTATCATGAAAATGAGCTCCTACTACGTTCCAGTGGTAATTTCTAGTCTTTGTATAAAGAATATATTCATCACAAAGTATTTTATTTAGAATTTGAATTACGCCGTTAAGAGCATCTTCAGAAAGTCCTATGTTAATTTCTGTATTATTACTTTTTCTTATTAATGAAGACTCCATATTTTTTTCTTCTATATAACATAGTCTTTATAAAATATAAAGCTACCATTAATTAAATTATCATCTTTAACAGAAAAGTAGTTTTTTCTACATTTGTATAATTTATGTCTTACAATATTTTTTGGAATGTAAAACATTATAAAATAAATGAATTAAAAATGATGCAAATATTTTTTAGGATATTTAGATATAGAAAGAAGGAAAATTAACTTTTGACGATTTGAATTGATATATACAAAAGATGATAACTCATATTAAGCCATTAATACTAAAAATAGATTCAATTAAAGCAGGAAATTCACAAATGGGCATAGCTATTGATCCAGTAAACCATATAGCATATGTAACTAACAATGATAATATTATGATTTCTGTAATTGATACCAATACGGTAGACTCCATAATCGAGATTTTTGTATTACTTTTTTTTGTTAATAATGTATCTGCAATTGATATCAATAAAAATTTATTAGTATATAAAATCACGATTAGAAATAGTCCAGCGAATTTAAGGATTAGATTACAAAATAATCAAAATCTTTTTTTAATACTAAACCTATTAAGAAATTAGTTTACTCAATTTATATTGTTATAATTTGTATAGTTGACGGATTGATTAATTAGCTTAAAAAAAATCTATAAAATAAACAAATAAAGATCGGTATGATATAAGGTGTTGTTGAAAGTTGGATTGTTAAACCATTGAACAAATGTCCTAAATTCATTTATACCAGAGCTCGTTCGATCACCCTTTTTCCTATATTAGATAGCAAAACGATTAGTTAATCTATATAAAGTCAATAAAATATAATTTAATTATATCGAGGAGTGCACCTCAACTTTAATAAATACATATATAGATTTATATCAAAATGATCTTTAAAACAATAGATAAAAAAGCTGTATTTTTTATTAACAAAAATAATTTGATCAATCTTTTCATATATACTTTCTTAATTTTTACTATTTATAATTTAGTTAATTATGATTTAGATGATGTATTAGGAAAAGAAAAAGAGCAGCCATTAGTTTATGATAAAAATATAAAAATAACTCTTTTTTCAGAGGATCTAAATTTTCCAACTGGAATTGATTTTCTAGGTAAAAATGATATGTTAGTAATCGAGAAAAATACTGGTCAAGTAAAAAGGATACTTAATAATGAGATCTTGATTGATCCTGTTTTAGACTTAAATATTGCTTCAGAAAGTGAACGTGGATTACTAGGTTTAGCGATTTCGAATGAAAAAGATCTTACTAATTTTAATAATGAGAAAATTCAAGGGAATAATTTGAATAATGAAATTAAAGTATTCTTATTTTATACTGAAACAAAAAATACAGATAATGGTGATATTTTAGGAAATAGATTATACACATATGACTTTGTTGATGGTAAACTAGTTAATCCTAAACTTTTATTAGATTTACCTTTTCTACCTGGACCATCACATAATGGTGGAGTTTTGGACTTAGGCCCAGACAATAATCTGTATCTTGTAGTAGGTGATCTTAATCGTGAAGCCAATCCAGAATACATGACTGTTGCCCAAAATATTGAAGATAGTCAAATGCCTGACGGGAGGGGTGGAGTATTACGTATGACAGTAGAAGGTAACCCTGTTCAAGAGGGCAATGGTTTTTCATTAAAAAATTCAGACATTTCAAATTTCTATTATGGATATGGAATTCGGAATAGCTTTGGAATTAGTTTTGATCCAGTGACAGGTATTTTATGGGAGACAGAAAATGGATCTAACTACGGAGATGAAATTAATGTAATATTATCAGGATTCAATGGTGGCTGGAGACAAGTATTAGGATTATCTTCAGAATATGAAAATTTTAAAAATAAAATATTTGACAAAAATAAGTTAACTTTGCTTAATAAAAAAGGTACATATTATGATCCAGTATTTACTTGGGCAGACACAATAGCTCCAACAGCAATCACATTTATAAATTCAAAAAATTTTGATGAAGAATACCAAAATGATTTATTAGTAGGATCAGTGAAACAAGGACGAATATTTCATTTTAATTTAAATGAAACACGAACAGGATTAGATTTGCCATCTGAACAACTGGTGGATAAGATGGCAAATATTGATGAAGAATTAGACTCTGTTACCTTTGGGAGAAATTTTGGAATAATTACTGATATAGAAATAAATCCATATGATGGTAATATCTATGTAGTTGATGGACAATCAAAAAATGGAAAGATCTATCAATTATCCAAGAATTTAGAACAGTAAATTTAAAATTATTTTTTATTATATTTTCATCGATGTACAATTGAAAAAAGTAAAAAAAATGTTTTACATTGATTACTCTGATATACCACATATAATTAATTATATATTAATTGTTACTTTAATTTAGAAACTAGAAATTAATTAAGCTTTAATCTAGTTCAAAACAATATATAATTAACAAACATTTCTAACTAGATCTAATTTTATTATTGAATAGTTTGTTATATTAGCAAAAAGAAGTTGATATATAAAGAGTTGATGATAAAATATATTTAAGTTGTTCTATCTATTTACTCATTATTTAGTTGTATAAACTTTGTACAATAAGTTATTCTCCAGATCAATATATTTCCATTCGGTTTCTTTTGTCTTCATTTCATAAAATTCTGATTGTATGGTTGGATGAAGTAATCTATATACATTATTTCCAACTGATATTTTATTAGGTCCTGTTAGAGAAGTAATTTTAGCTGCTACATTCATAGGATACCCGATAAGATCCATAGGAGCGCTTTTATCAAATCCATATTGAATAGCAATATTCTCACCTTCATCTATTCCTATTTTAACAGCTAATTTTGGATAATTATCTTTATCTTTTTCCAAAATTGGATTGATACCATTTTCTATCACATTAATCATAGAATTTGCACATTGGAATGCAGTATCACATGATAGGTACTTATTAAAACCACTTGGAAAGAATGCAATTACAGCATCTCCAACATATTTTAATACAAAACCATTATAACTATCTACAACAGAAGACAATTCATGTGAAAATGCCTTTATTATCTTTGCCATTCGTTCTACTGGATAAGCCATACTCATTTTTGTCGAACCTACTAAATCAGCATACATTACAACAAGAGAAAGTTTTGAATCAACATGATTGAGAAGAAAGTCTTGTCCTCTCTTTATTGATGTATTATATTGATAACGCTCATATAAGACACTCCAAAGCCTATCTTGTCTTTGTGTTAATAATGTTTGTAAATCATAAATAGTTTTATTTTCAATAGTAGATTGATTGCCATTCTCATTCTTATTCCTGTCTTTTGTCTTACTATTAGTATTATAATTTCTATCATCAATCATTCTTTCTATTATTTTTCCTTTAATTGCCTCTTCATTTTGATTATTGCTCTTCATATTCTTTGATTTTGCTTTTTGTGATTTATCAGAAAAATTCTTGGTAGAAGTATAGTCAATATCTCTTTCGTAATCCCTATTTTCTTTTTCTTCTCCCATTAAAAGACCTTTATGAAATTTAGTAACTCTTTTATATAACTATTTAGATGAAAGCAAAATACGTAGCTTATGTTCTTCCTTTATGCAAAATTATTAAGAATAGCATGAGTATTGATAATTTCAGTGTTTTATAGTATATTTATGAGTAACATTCTTTAGAATTCTAAATTGATTTAAATAATAATTCAACCTGTTTTTTTGCTATAACATGTAGTTATTAAAAGCATTATCATTTTTTTCTAAAACTAGTTAGTTTATTTTATCTTTAAGGTTTCTTAGTAATATTGGTTTGTAGATTACATATTTTTCAATATTCGGGATTTTTTCTTTTAGATCTCCCAAATATTGAATATTAGTTGTAATTAAGCAGATAATTGCTTTATCATCTCTGTTTTTTAATGCATAAAACATGACAATACCATCTAGCTCAGGCAGTTTTAAATCGAGTACAATTAAGTCATATTGATCTTTCTTAAAATAATATAAAGCATCCACTGGATCTACAATAGAATCAATCTGAAAACTATCATGTTCCAAATATATTTTAAACAAATTATTTATATCATTATCGTCGTCTGTTATCAGATTCTTGCTTTAGAAGATGCATACTTATGAACCAATTATATTTTAATATGGAGATATTATTTATTAAGATTAAAGATAATTCCGATATCATCAATATTTTACCGCTGCCAGAAGATAGATAAATTGCTGTGGTTTTTGTTAAGTATTCACTGAATTTAATCTTTTTTTTGAATACGGTATGAAAGTATTCTAATGGTAGATATTGTTAGAATGTATATGATTATTGAAACAAAATCATTATTTTGATACGATAAATTAACTTCTAATGACCTTATTATTATATATTGATTTGTAGAGATTTCATAAATGATAAGAGCTGTCCAAGTTATCGAAATAATGCTTTAAAAGGTGCTAGTGCAATAAATAATTCTCCAAAGAAATTAACCTTTAATGATAAAGAAGTTCAACTTATTTCTAAGGTTTTAGAATTATCTAAATATTATGTTAAAGATTTACAAAACCAGGATTTGATATTGAAAATTAACAAGTCTTTGCAGATATTGAACAAAGGTGCATTGTTGCGTAACTCACTATTCCTAATACATTTAGCTAACTTATTCTAGTCATATTATATGAACTGGAACAAGTACAATGAATCTCTTGTTAAACGTGGTGAGGTATTACTTGATTTCGATGTTATAGATAACTGGGA
>DATFCH010000429.1:0-4762 GCA_035253345.1 Nitrososphaeraceae archaeon | reverse complement strand
TTGTACCCAATAAAGATTTTCATATAGTCAGAGCCTTATTTATATTTTAATTTAATAATATGATAATTAAAATGATTTTGGAAAATGAGACAGTCGAAGATTATTTTCTATTTTTATTTATCTAAAAAAGAATTGCTATTCGAAAAACTGTGTGACTCCGGAAGGTCAATGAGATTAATAAAGAAAAACAAACAAGATATAGAAGCAATAACCTTAGATGTATCCAAACTATGCCAAAAGCTGCCCGAGATACTTTGCAAAGGATTCAAAGGTTAAAAGGTTAAGGTTATAGAACATGATCTTAGTTTGCCACTACCAGAACTAGATTGTTTTGAAGCTACCATATCTAGCTTTGCTATCTGTTACTTAAAACATGAACGGAAGAAAGTACTATATGAAGAAATTTATGATATACTTAATCCAACTGGAGTCTTCTGTAACCTTGAACATGTGACATAGCCATCACTGGAACTTCATATTTGTTTTTTTTAATACCATACGTTATACATCTAAGAAAGAAAATCGAGCTAATAAACTTCCGTCTATAGAAATACTGTTAGGAGAGATTAGAGAAATAGGATTTGTAGACGTAGACTGTTTTTGGAAATGGCTTGAAATGAGCTTTAATGATATAAGGCGTAGTTAAAACAATATCAGTAAATTGATTTTAATCATAAAGAACATTATCTAATACTATAATATTATGAAAAAAGACACAGGTTGGGTTAGAAGACGATGGTTGGACTTTAGACAGGGAAATAGTATATATCTTATCTTCATAATATTCTTTGCAGATCTTATAACTATACAATATAAATTAGTTTTAGAAAAAGTTCATATTGTTAATACAGTAACTGGCGGAAATATCTTTGGATTCGCGATATTTTTTATAGCAATATATGTCCCACTTTCGATTATCATTGGAGTTTGGCATAGAAAAAATCAATACAAAGTTGAAGCTGATGCTCTTTTCAAAGAGAACAAAATTGGGGCTACAATGTGGTTATTTGTTATAGATCTAATAGATGGAAAAATTACAGAAAAAGAAAAACAAGATCTGAGAGAAATGTTGTTAAAAATAATAAAAGGAAAAGGAAAATCTGTCAAAGACGACAGAACAGAAAATAATACATATTAAAATTATTCCGTCTAGTTATTATTTGCTTTAACGGCCTTGTAAATTTAATCTAATGAAATTGATTTAATCGTTCTTAATAATTTAATATAATACATTAACAACGAAAAATTGAAACTACTTTATATTATACTATTATTCCTTTCCAAGTATTCTACATCAAAAAGACTATATATCATCTTTCTAGGTTTCGCAACGATAATAATTCGTTTTTGAAATAACTAAAGTAAATATTTTAGATTCCTTAATATTCTTGGAAAACCTCTCATTTGGATAAGAATAGCAAATATATAGCAATGTAATCTAATAGCATTAAAAGACAAATAAAAGTTATAAAGTTAAGATATTAAATTGGAGATTCCTACACAAAAACTGCCATCAATATCATTACGCTCAAACATATGGATCATTATTCCGATTGGTGTTTTAATTATAGCAATAGTGACAGCTAATCTTCTGCTTCTAAACTATGTTCACGTTTTTACTTCGATCTTATGGACGGGAACGGATATCTTCATGGCATTCCTGCTTGGTCCAGTACTTCGAAAGGTAAGCCTGTCGACACGTAAGGAAATTATCTCATGGCTTATGCCAAAAATGGTTTTTTATATGCCAACTGTATCATCCGTTACAACCACTTCAGAATATTTTCTTGCCTCAAAAATAGGTTTGATTACTCTAGAATCTCCAGTAGTATATTGGATTACTAGTGTATTAATTATTGTCACGATGATGCTTGTTCAAGGATTGGGAATTCTTCTTCCAACAAATATTAGAGTCTATTACGAGTTAAGAAAAAAAGAACCCGATATGACGAAGATACAAAGACTTATGAGTACATATGTTAAGATTGTTGCAACTCAGGCAATCCTTCAGTTTATAATAATATTTATAATGTCAAACTTTGCTACTGGATATTTTTTCAGATAATTATAGATGGTCACAAGTTATTTGAATACCTTTACTATCACGAAATATAATCAACACTTATAATAAAGCTTCAAGGAACTCCAGCTCTGAACAAGTAGATATAGAATCAGAAGTTTTTTACTATTAGAATTAGATTAGTTATTAGAATAATTTCAAGAAATATAATAAATTATTGTAAAGTTTATATAATGAGATTGTTAAAGAATTATTGCAATCATTATTTGAATGAGTATAGGATCGTTATTACACGGTTGACTGTTTGAATATGAATGCCAAAACACAAGCAGTTCAATACTAATTTGATTTGTTATTACACAATTGAATAGTTGAACTTTAATCATTGCATTGGTAGATAGTATACGATCGACCATATGCGTGTATACCTTGTGTTGTACTAAATTCGAACATATTTAATTTTTATTTTATATTTAGTTTTAGATTACCATGTAATAGTGTATCATTTATTCTTGTTCTGAAATAGTTTGAATCATCCCAATAATATACTTAAGATATTATTACTCATTCATACTATATTTGAATAATATATTATACCAAATTGATATATACAATTAGATGGTTTAATTTAAAGTAATAGTAAAAAGATTTCTAAGAGAATAAATAAATCCAACGAATTTCATTTGATAATTTTTTTAATCAATGAGATTAAATTTATTATATTAATTTAAATCTCAAATCATTTTGTCAAATATGATAGCAGAGGTCAACTAATTTTTATATATAGGAAGTAGTAGAATAGACGATTATTTATATTTAAAAGGCTAAATATTATATGTTAATTTTTAGGGTAATTTATTAATTGTGAAAAGACACTAAATTATTAAATTATTAAATCCTTTTAATTTTTATTTATACATGAAACAACAACTACCAAATTTGGAAGGTTTTTATAGATACAACATGCTATCTAAATAACAAAAGATTTCTAGGCAAAACTTATGAATGATTTAACCAACAATAACGAAAAAAAGGAAAATAAGTCTAATTTTAGTAAGAATAATTTTAATGGAAAATCTACCACTACATCATATCAAGATAAAATATCTGTTGATGCTTGGATAACATTAGTAATTCTAAGCTTGATTGGACTTGTTATCGTATATGGTGAAACCATGATTATACCTGCAATTCCGGATCTCATTCAAGATTTTGATATACCATATAATACCACCTCTTGGATTCTTACTGCATATTTAATTGCAGGTGCAGTATCAACTCCAATTGTAGGAAAATTATCTGATATTTATGGAAAAAAGAGAATTTTACTGCTTATAATGGTTATTTATACAGCAGGAACTTCTTTTGGAATAATTGCGAATGATATTTCAACAATGATCATAGTACGTGTAATTCAAGGTATAGGTATGTCAGTATTCCCTATAGCTTTTACCATAATTCGTGAAAAATTTCCGGAAAAAAAATTATCAATCGCACAGGGAATACTTACATCAATATTTGCAGCAGGAGGTGTAATAGGCCTATCATTAGGAGCAACAACTATCGAATATTTTGGTTGGCGTTCCACTTTTATATCTATTGCACCTCTCGCATTAATTCTCACATTAATTATTATGCGATTCATTCATGTGAGAGAAGGACAAAAGGAAAGTGATGATGATAAAATCGACATCCGATTAAGAAAAAGTATTGATATTAAAGGCGCCATATCTTTAACAGTTACTATATCTTGTTTCCTAATCTCAATCACATTATTAGGAAATTCTAGTCCAACAGATTTTAATAGTGTTAACAACAATGCCATAATAAATTTAAGTTTAATTGTATTATTTTCTATAATAACTGTTCTATCACTATTTATCTTTATATTCTTTCAAAGAAGGACACCTAATCCACTAATAGATCTGAATCTATTGAAAGATAAAGTAATTCTTCCAACCAACATTCTATTAATGATTATTGGCATTGCTATGTTCATGATTTATCAAACTATATCTATACTTATAAGAAATCCTTCCCCGGTAGGATTTGGAGGAAGTGCAATTGATGCTGCAAACGTGCAACTTCCATTTATGTTAATTTCTTTAGTTATTTCTATTTTATCGGGATTTTTGATATCACGGTTTGGTAATATAAAACCCACAATAATAGGAAGTATAGTTAGTGTTATTGGTTTTTCTAGTCTTTATATGTATCATTCTACTGAATTGGAAATAATAATAAACTTAGCTATAATAGCAGGTGGATTGTCATTAGCAGAAGTAGGAGGTTTTAACATTACATTGGTGTCTGTTTCTCCCAAAGTAGGTGGAATATCAATGGGTATTACAGTTCTTTTATTTCTTATAGGAATGTCTATCGGTCCTGCCATATCTGGAATATACCTAGAAACATTTCAATCCCCTATTTTGATAAATGGTATTAGTTATTCTTACCCATCTGAGTTTTCATATGATATGATATTTTTTACTGCAGCATCACTCTCATTTGTATTTTTAATTCTTGCTTTAGTAACTTCAAAAAAAATAGTATCTACAAACATCTCTAAACACGCACCATAATATGTAAATTACTTTTACCTATGAAAACTTGTTAAATAGAATAATTAAATTTATTATATACGTAATTAAAAGTACAAGATTTGACCAACAATTTAAATTTATTTTCTCAATTTAATCTTATAATAATCGCCCTTTTAGTTATCAAATAGTTCGATCCTAT
>DATFCH010000428.1:0-7889 GCA_035253345.1 Nitrososphaeraceae archaeon | reverse complement strand
TGATTTTGACTATCTTTTCAATACATTTAAAAATAATCCGAATATCGAAATACGACCATCAAATAATTCAACATTGAAAACCCAATTAAATTCTTTTATGATGATAATTTTAGATAAAAATCGTTTCTTCAATATAACTACTGATAATAGCAATAAATATAACTGCATGTTTTCTACCGACAAACAAAAAACTGATTTCCACAATCAATTGTTTGAGGTAAATTGGTTGTTATCAAATGTTAGATAATTTCTCTACCACTAAATTATCAAAAAATATTCAAACTCCTCTAAATATTGCTAACTTATTTTTTATAAGATTAGAAGAAATTTTTTAAATAATATAAAATAACTTAATTATTCAGGTAAAAATTATTTAAACCTAAAATAATATAAATTAATTATTGAATAAAGAAGTGAATATCTATGACCAAGATCTAATTAACTATGATAACATCATCGATTTGTGGTATTCATGGCTATATTCTAGAATACATTATTTGATTGTAAAAAACGTTATAATGAAGTATGATACTAGAATGGTATTAGACATAGGATGCGGAACAGGTTTCCAGTCCTTTTTACATTCTTCATTTGGTTCTAATGTGTTTGGAATTGATATTTCTAAGAAAATGCTATCAATAGCCAAAAATAAAACATCTATATTTCATCTTAATAATTTTAAGTTATTTCCAGATGAATTTAATTTTGTAAAAAAATATAATAAAATAATATCTTTATATTTAAAAAATAGTAAAACAAAAAATTTTAGGAAACCAAATTTTTTAATGGCGAACTTGTATGATATACCATTTCAAGACCAAACTTTTGATCATATTAACTGTTGTGGTAGTGTACTTAGTTTAATAGATGACACTAATACAGCGTTAAAAGAAATGTCTAGAGTATTAAAAAAAGGAGGAACAATGTTTATTGAAGTTGAATCGAAATGGACTTTCGATAGATTATGGAGTCTATTAGATAGTAGTATCATGAATAATAAAATTGGGTATTATAGTAATTTTAAAGATGATTATAGTTCTACTCTGTTTTATCCATTAAAAGATTCTGTTATTAACTATCCTTTTGGTGAATATACAAAACCTATTTTCATTAGATTAAAACTTTTTAATTATATTACACTTAAAAAAGAATTATCATATCACAATTTAAATGTACTAAAACGGTGGACAATCCATTCAGTAACTAACTTCATACCAAGTGTATTTTTAGATACAAATAATCCCTCTTATTTTCTTCAAAAAATATTTAATTTTCTTTCACTATTAGAAGAAAAGATTCCTTTCTATTTACCTGGATGTAGCATGATTTTATTATTAAAAAAAGAAATTAAATAAACTAGTTAAATTATAATATATAGTTGATCTTTGGCCATCGGAGTTAAAAGAAAAACCAATTTCCTTTGATCTAGATTTCGTAGAGAATAGAAAATTGGATATAATATTCAGTGACAAAACAGATTATGATGAACAAGTAGCAAACGTAATTACTGACTACGTGGATTTGGTAAAAGAATTAAAAAATCTCGCAGAAAGAAAAAGGGCCTCCATAAATAATGAGATTAATTGTATTTTAAATAAACATGCAAACTTAAATTTTTTAGTTCATATAATAATACATGATAGGAGGCGAATAATGTTAAATATTTTGTTTTAATAGTAATAAACCAGGGTATTTGAAATGTGTAAAGATAGGACGTCTCATCATCCAAATTTAGATAAAAATATTATTACTAATACAAAAACAATCTTTTTTGAGAATAAAAGTTTTAATGAAAAATTAGATGACACAATTGTATCTTTAATTGATCAAGTGTCATTAGAAAACTTGAAATCAAATTTAACGAAACTATCATCTTATCATACTCGACATACAAAATCAGTACATATCAATACAGTAGCAGAATGGTTAAAGAATGAATTTGAATGTATAGGTTATAGAGATGTTTCATATCATCATTACAAAGAAAAATTAGGCACAACCGAATATAACTTAAAAAATGTTATTTGTAAAAAAGATGGTAATTACAACAACAACAAATCTATTATTCTTTGTGCTCACTATGACTCCCGTATGAGTAAAGAAAATGATTATAAGTCAAGAGCCCCTGGAGCAAATGATAATGCAAGTGGAGTAAGTGCAGTTTTAGAAATAGCTCGTATATTATATAGTGTGCAGACTGAATATAATATACAATTTGTTTTGTTTTCTGCGGAAGAACAAAATCTTGCAGGGTCAAAACATTATTCAGAGTATATCAAAGAAAAAGATATTGATATATTCAGATTAATCAATCTCGATATGATAGGCCATCCTTATCCAGAACCTGGAAAAATAATAATAGAAGTTGATAATCAAGATAACTATAGGTATAACAAAGTACAAGAAAATGATAAAAATTCAATCGAATTAGGAAAGTTGATGCGCAATATAATTTTAAGGTATACTAATCTTCAGTTTGAACCGGGTTTAATTTATAGTAGTGACTATGAAGATTTTGAGTCAAAAGGATTTGTAGTAGTTGGAGTCTATGATGGTGGTGCTATAGATTCAGGACCTTATCTTAATCCTGATTATCATTCAATAACTGATACTCCTGAAAAAATAGATTGGAATTACTTAACTATAGTTACAAAGATAGTATTAGCCACAATTGTTTCATTAAACAAAGATTATTATTAATTAATCTAATGATATAACAAATAAATTTGATATGGTATATACAATTGGATTTTTTAATATATTTAACTATATAAAATTCCAATATTATGTTACCTATTACTTATATAAGGTGAATCTATAAATCGAGATTTAGATTTTGCTATTGAATACACTTATTTGTAGCAGCAGTTATTATATAAATCATATAATTAGAATGATGTTGAATAGATAAAAATATTTTTATTATTTCATTAAAATGGTAAAATATGATTAAAATTAAAAATATAAAGGCTAAACGTGAAAAACATCCCACATATAATGTTCCAAAAAAAATCTATGATATAGATATCAAGCCTGACAATAATGATCCAAAAACAATTGCAGATTCTTTTCTCAAGAATATCTCTTCGGAATTGAAGATTCCTCGCGATTTATCAAACCTTAAATTTGAAAAAACAAAGGAAAGTATTCTTGGTAATCATGTTCTCTATCAACAATACTTTAATAATCAACCTATATCTGGTGCATGGATTAGAGTTGATATCGATAAAAATGGAAAGATTTACAATATAAATAATGACCTAGTTCCTCAAGATTTCATCTCAAAAGCTAAAAATAGAGAAACTAAAACTCTAGAGGAAGAGAATAAACTAACTGTAAGTGAAATTAAAAATCTGGCTATTAAGAACACTCCAACTAAAAAAGATGAATCTTGCGAAGTAATTGGAACTGAAAGAGTTTACTATCCTTACAAAGGCGTTCCAACAGATTCATGGAAAGTAATAGTCAAAACTGAGAACCCTAGAGCAGAATGGAAAATTTACTTAGATGCTACTACTGGAAAAGTCTTGTTCAAAATTAACCAATTAAAATCTATAGATGGAATAGGAAGGATATTTGATCCCAATCCAGTTGTTGCATTGAATGATACAAGATTAGAAGACAATTCCCCAATACCTAGTTCTGCTTACAAAAATGTAGTTCTAAAAGAATTAAAAAATAATGGGAATATCGATGGTCCTCATGTTAACACATCAACTACATCAAATAGAACTCATCGAGCTAATCATGAATTTATTTTTAATAGAGATACTAGATCGTTCAAAGAAGTTATGGTATATTATCATATTGATAGAATGTGGAGGTATATAGAGGAATTAGGCTTTGATAATATCTTAAAAGGATTTTCGATTCCTGTAAATATTGATGGTATACCAGATGATAATTCTTTCTATAGTCCGGCAGAAAAGTCACTTACTTTTGGTACTGGAGGAGTAGATGATGCTGAAGATGCAGATATAATTCTCCATGAATATGGACACGCTATATTAGATAATCAGGTACCTGGATTTGGTGAAAGTCATGAGGCAGGAGCAATTAGTGAAGCATTTGGAGATTATTTGGCTGCTAGTTTTTTTGCAGATATAAAACCTGCTAATTTAAGACCAACTATTGGAAACTGGGATGCTGTAGCATATAGTGGGGATGAACCTCCTTGTTTGCGTAGACTAGATAGTAATAAGAAATATCCTAGAGATTTATCTCAAGAAGTACATAATGATGGAGAAATATGGGCAGCATGCTTATGGCAAATAAGAGAGGCAATTGGTAAAACCTTGGCAGACAGGCTAATAATTGCAAGTCATTTTTTACTTGATAGATCATCTTCCTTCACACAAGCAGCAAATGCAATAATTCTAGCTGATGAAAATCTTAACCAAGGAAGTAACAAGGAAATTATCATGAATATATTTATACGCAGAGGGATTTTGTCCAATCCAAGAAGAAAGAATAAGAAAGCAGGAGTACCATTTAATGAAATTTTTCAGATGAAAAAGAAAAGGAAATAATTTAATAACAACTGAAAAGAGTTTCATCAAAAACTTTTATTATGTTACATTATTTATATCACAAAATAAGTAAATATTAGAATATACACACAATTTTAAAATGTAGAAAATATTATAAAAACTATTTAAAACGACTTAAATTCAAAAAACTACTCTTTTAACTGCTTTACTTGAATACTAAAATAATCTAAATCATAATAATTAATTATATATCTATCTAACGGTCAGTAGAAAATCCTATTTATTATTTTACTTATCCATTTACTTTATAAGCATAACTTTATGATATTTCTTTAACTTTTTGTTATTGGCAAGGGAAATATTTACAACCAAGTTAAAATTTCTCCATCCTTTTCCTTTTAACAAAAACCCATTTTCCTTGGTATCTATAATTTTATTGCTTTCTTTATAAGTTGGATCAAGTATATATTCGACAGACACTATTGATTCAAAAATTTCGGAGACTGCTTTTACAGACAATTCCCAATAGTACCATCCAACACTCTCTAAATCTGGTTCAGATTTGCTTATTATTTTGATTTTTTCTGTTACCATTTGTTGGTGTTGCTGATTAGATAATTTCCTAATTTGTACCAAAATTTGTTCCTTGTCACTTTCGGCAATCTTTGGGATAGATAGTATTAGAAACAAAAGTTTTTTAAATTTACCATCAATTTTGTTGCTATCATTAACATGTTTTATTAAATTGTTAAAATTCCAATTAACCAATTCTAAATTTTTTAATTCACTAAATTCTATTAAATCATCTACATAAACTTGAGAAATTTTTTGTTGAGATAAACATTGCGTACATATCAATAAAATTCGTAATATCAAAGAAGTCGATCTGTCTTCTACTCCTTCTAGTTTCTTTAAAATCTCATTAAGATATTTTTCACTTTCAGAATAGTTATTTAATAATATCAAAATTTGAGATAAATTCATTTTTGCTAAAATAGAATTTGGATTTAATTTAATACTTTTATCAAAATAATTTCTGGCCTGTTCATATTCATGAAAGCCATCACTTAATATACAACCATATGCTAGTAATAACCTCCAATCACTATTATGGATCTTCATAGCTTCATCTAATTTTAATTTTGCATTGTTATAATCTTCCATTTTATAGAATAACAATCCCAACGACATCAATGATTCAAAATGATTTGGATTGACCGATAAAGCTCGTTCATAAAATATAATAGCAGAAATTTTATAAAGATTATTATTTAAATTTCTAGAATTGTTCCATAATATATCGTACACCAATCCAATATTATACAAAAGTAAAATATTATTCTCATCAAATTGAATAGCATTCTCAAAACATTTTAAAGCTTCATCAAATAGATGTAAATGAAAGTAGGCTATTCCTAATTTATTTAAGACATCAATATTATTTTTTTCAATTTCTAGGGCATTTTTAAATTTGAAAGAAGCATGTTCATATTTTCCTTCTAAAAGAAGCAAATTTCCTTCATTAATGTTAGATTTCATTAATTCTTTTTGCATAATCTGTTCATTGTTTTTCCAGTATTCATATGATTTTTTTATTGATAAGGATATTTTATCACCATCATTATTCTCAGCAGCAGTAATAGCATTACTAGATGATTCTAAAGAATTTTTTTCAATAATTTCAAGAGCTTTTTTGTAACCTAAAGAAATTTCTCTATAGAATTGTAATATAGGAAGAAGTTCATTATTTTCATAAAAATAGTTACATAAATCTATTGTTATTTTTACAAACTCATTTAATAATTGTAGATATCTTTCTATATTCTTTTCTTCCTCTTCTTCTTTTAATTTTACAATTAAGGCTGTTACTTTTTCATAGTCTGACTGCATTATGGATATTTCTATGAATAAAAAAGATCTTTAAAAATATTATTATGACATAAAAAGATGAATAACTTGTATGTATGAATAAAATAATTCATTAAGTGATTTTTCCATTTGTAAAATAATGTTTTTACTTTTTTCTAGTTCTGATATATTATTATAGTTAGCTAAAGAAATTTGTAAATCACAGGATAATGATTGAATTGATGAATAACTAGTAGCTGAAATTTCAGAAACAAATTTTAATGATTTAATTAGGGATTTAAATCGAATATTAAAAACGTGAAGGATGCTATAGCATTGTGTAATAGAATAAAGTAAAATTAGCTTGTTATTTTGATTAACTATTGCATGTTCAATTTGTTCTTTTAGTTGTTCTAAATAGTTATATACATTAATAATATTAGCCAATATGTTATTATTTCGATTAGACGTAATTATTTTAGGAAATAAAGGTTGAATTTTTTGTATTGAATCAACTTTATAATTAAAATATATTTTTCTCAGTACTTGACTAATTATGTCACTAAAATAATCTTTGATTAAATTTCTATATTCATTATCTAATTTTTGAATTAAATCTGTTACTTTTCTTAATGTATTTCTGATAAGACGAAGCTGATCTTCGTCAATACCATATTCACCAGAATTATTATTTAATAAAATTAAAATTCCATACAAGTTTCCATCTTTTTCGTCTAACCAATATTTCTTGATATCAAAATTGTCGGTTGTACTTTTTTCTTCAAATATTCTAATTGTCTTTTCAATTTGTAATAATAAATCTATTGCTACCGGAAGATTTTGAACTATTATTTCATTTTGATTATTAACTGAGGATGCTGATTCTGTTGTTGTTGTTGTTGTTGTAGTTCTTGTTGTTATCGCTGCTGTAGTTGTTGGTTCTGATATTATTTTTGTAATAGCCTTCAATCCATGAGTAATTATTAATTTAGGAATCCTTGATTCACTTTCAAGATAATAACTCAAATATGCTATAGCATCCTCATATGCTTCTTTGTAGTCTATTTTTTTTAATAGAGATTTATAAAATTGCGAAGAAAAGATTATTGCAGCATCATCTGACACATCTTTCTTCATACCAATTATGTGGTCGACATATTTGGATATAGTGTTTGCTTGTTTTTTTGAATAACATGCATTTAAAAAAACAAGCGAAATCTTGAATGGTATACTTTGAAAAGTTTTTTCTAATTGTTCCGAAGAAAGCTCATCTCCATCTTGAAAAATAAGTGATGAATATTCTGTACCATGACCAGAAAAATGAAGAATATCAGGTTTGTAACGCTCAAGATCATCTAGAAAATGATCTTTTGTGATTCCAAGTCTATTTATAAATTCAAATTTATCCCTTTGAGCATCAAGTGTTTGCTGAATTTCTGTACCTTCTTTTATGACATTAACATAAATTTTATCATCTGGAGCCGCTGCCATGAATAATACAGTTATTTTTTCACTCAATAGAAATTAATTTGAAAATAGAATAATTAAATA
>DATFCH010000427.1:0-2101 GCA_035253345.1 Nitrososphaeraceae archaeon | reverse complement strand
AAAACAGACAAGACAAAACTTCTAAGATGTATGACATGATTACATTATATAATTTTATAAAATAATTATGCCAATTTGGCTAATAGTGTTATTATTTATATATCATTACTATGAGAATTTTTCTTATATTCCTTGCCTTTTTATTTTTTCTTGCAATAGCATAATAGCCTGTATCAAGGTTTCAGGTCTTGGTGGACATCCCGGTACATAGACATCTACTGGTATCACTCCATCTATACCTGGAAGGACATTATATGAATCAAAATACAATCCTCCGGTTATAGAACATGCACCCATCGCTATTACATATTTTGGATTAGGCATCTGATCATATACAAGTCTTAACCTTGGAGCCATCTTACGATTGACAGTTCCCAGTACAATCACAAGATCACATTGTCTTAGAGAACCAAATGCTTCTAATACTCCAAATCTTTCCAAATCATAACGGGGACTAGAAGCCGCACCTAATTCTACACTACAACATCCAGTTTCTAGATGTACAGGCCATAAAGAAAATAGTCTTCCCCAATTAATTGCATAACCTAAAGGTTCTTCTATTTTTTTTATTAATGTATTACCTAACTTGCCAATATACATGTTAAAATCAGGTCTAGGATCAATAAGCTTTAATTTTGACTTTAAATTTTTAGTCAATGATTAAGTATTACTCATGTATATAGAGTGCATTTAAGTTACAGTAGGATTTAGTATAATTTTTTTAATTTTTTCTGTTTTAGTCTTTATATTTTACTATCTCAATGGACTTAATATATAGGCTCAACTAGTAATTTTTAAAAAATCGGCTATTGTATCTTTTTAAAAAATAAAATGACAAAAAACAAAGAACAGGTTTATATAAATTAGAATGCCAGACTGTTAAGGATTCTTTGCTAATAATATCTGTACTACTTTAATAAAATCTCAATGAACATCAATAGATTGTCATAATGATTTATAATTCATCAATAAAAAAACATCCTATAATCGAAAGACAAAAAAATTTTAATATTTTCTAAATTATTATGAAGCTTGAATTACTTTCTAAATAAATAATTGGCAACTTAATTAATTGATGAAGATTTATGTATTTTCTTTACCGGTTTGTATTACTTATATCTTGTTTGTTTTCCAGGTATGATTAATGAGAAAAAATGAAAAATCTTTCAAAAACACTAATGCTGCTAATAAAAAAATAGAACAAAAATCTAACACAAGTAAGAACATATCTAATCAGGAAGACAATATAGAAAAAAATATTCTAATAAGAAGATCAACTGGCAGAGAAGAAAAATTTGATCCAAATAGGTTAGCTAAGACATCTAGTCGTTCCGGAATTCCATTTGCAATGGCCAAAGATATAGCCAATAAAACCACAGAAAAAGTTCAAAATAGCATTAAAAATAAAAAATCAAATGAAAAAATTGCAGAAGATAACCTAGATAATACTATGTTATCAAATAAAATAACATCTGAAGATAAAGTAGTTGTAACTGTGGATCAAGTAAGAAATATAGTTGCAGATGAATTAAAGGATAGAAACAGACCGGAAGTTGCCGCATCATTTATAGGCGAACAAACAATCAATAATTCAATTTCCAACAAGCCATCTCTCAATGATAAAGAACCCATGTTAGATAATGTTGCAGCAAACAAGAATAGACTTCGTTTTGATCGTAGTAAAGTACATAAAGATGAAAGAGCAGCATAAATAATAAAGAATTCGCTATTTATTTGGTGTCTCTTAGTGGGATACTTTAACATATATTTTCTTAGATAAAATGATCGTTATTTTACAAAATTACTTGTTAACTCAATATCTCAATAATCGTTGTGACTGTTTGAAGAAACCATAGGTTTTGTAGAAAGTAATTTTCTATCTCATTAATACTAATTTTCATATTTCTCATTTCTTCAGATACTAGGGAACACTTTGAGGCTCGGAAATATCCAATCAGCAGAATTATTATTGTTATTATTATTGTATTTGTCTTGTCTTTTTAAACCTTAATAATAATTTTGCTAAAAAAAAGAACCTACTTGTAGCAAAAAGAAAATTATAATTCTAAGTATTATATATTACATTTTATAAAATAATTGA